>NZ_CP017415.1:600000-770000 GCF_001753245.1 Acidihalobacter yilgarnensis
GCGCCCGCATACTTGCTGGCGGCGAGGCGCTCGGCGGCAATTTCTACGCGCCGACCGTGGTCGCCGATGTTACGCCAGAAATGGCCTTGTTCCGCGAAGAGACCTTCTCGCCAGTCGCCGCCGTGATGCCCTTCGACGATGAGGCCGAGGCGATCCGCCTGGCCAACGACACCGAGTACGGCTTGGTCGCGTACTGCTATACGGATGGTCTTGCCCGCGCCGCACGCGTCGGCGAAGCGCTTGATTACGGCATGGTGGCAATCAATTGCGCCAAATTGACCGGCCCGCCGATCCCCTTCGGTGGCGTCAAACAGTCCGGTCAGGGACGTGAAGGCTCGCGCCATGGCCTCGACGAATACAGCGAAATTAAATACACCTGTCTCGCCCTGCCGGCGTGAGACGTACCCACTGGAGGACATCATGACCCTGGAAGCCACTACTCCCCGTGACAGCGCCGCTCTGGCCGAGCTAGAAGCTGCCGACCGCGCCTACGTGTTGCATCCGTCCACTCAGCTCAAGGCTCACGCCCACGGCTTGTCGGGCGGCCCGCAGATCATCACCGGCGGCCAGGGCGCGACCATCCGCGACGCCCACGGCAATGAATTTCTCGACGGCTTCGCCGGTCTGTACTGCGTCAACATCGGTTACGGCCGCACCGAGGTGGCCGATGCCATTTCGCGACAGGCGCATGCACTGGCCTATTATCACAGCTACGCCGGCTACTCGAACGAGCCGCTGATCGAGTTGTCCGAGCGCTTGATCCGCATGGCGCCTGCGGGTATGAGCCGGGTGTATTACGGCCTGTCCGGTTCGGATGCCAATGAGACCCAGATCAAGCTGGTCTGGTACTACAACAACATCCTTGGCCGCACCACCAAGAAGAAGATCATCTCGCGCCACCGCGCCTACCACGGTTCCGGTGTGATGACCGGTAGCCTGACCGGCCTGCCGGTGTTCCATCAGGCTTTTGATCTGCCGATGCCGCAGATTCGGCATACGCTCACGCCGCACTACTACCGGCGCGAGGACGCCGGCATGAGCGAGCTGGAGTTCTCGCAGTACTGCGCTGACGAGTTGGAGCGCATGATTCTCGAGGAGGGCCCGGACACGGTCGCGGCCTTTATCGGCGAGCCGGTGCTCGGCACCGGCGGCATCATTCCGCCGCCCGAGGGTTACTGGGAAGCGATCCAGGCGGTGTTGCACCGCTACGACATCCTGCTCATCGCCGACGAAGTGATCACCGGTTTCGGTCGCCTGGGCACCCCCTTCGGTTGCGATCGTTACGGCATCGAACCCGACCTGATGACCCTGGCGAAGGGACTGACCAGTGCCTACGCGCCGTTGTCTGCGGTGATGGTCGGCGACCGCGTGTGGCGGGTACTTGAGGAAGGCGCCGACCGTCTCGGCGCGCTGGGCCATGGCTGGACCTATTCCGGCCACCCGCTGGGCACGGCGGCTGCGCTGGCCAATCTCGACATCATCGAGCGTGAAGGCTTGATCGAAAAGGCGCGCACCACCGGCGACTACCTGCTTTCCAGTTTGCGCGAGGCACTCAAGGATTCGCCCATCGTTGGCGAGGTCCGTGGCGCCGGCATGCTGGCCGCGGTCGAATTCGCACGCGACCCAGCGGCGCGTCTGCCGTTCGCGCCCAAGTATAAGGTCGGTGTGCACGTGTACGAGGCTTGCCGTGCGCGCGGCGTGCTCGCTCGCGCCATGCCGCATGGCGACATCCTCGGTTTCGCGCCGCCACTGGTGCTGACCCATGCCGAGGCCGATCGCATCATCGAGACCACACGCGAGGCCGTGGCCGCCGTGACCGACGACCTGAGCAATCAGGGCGCGCTGAGTGGCGGCTGAGGCAGGCACGCCGACTCCGGCCGACGTCTACCGCGCCCGCGCCCGCATCGCCGGGCGTGTGGCGCGCACGCCGCTGCTGTCCTCGCCGCGTCTGGCGCGCGCGTGCGGTGCTGACACGGTGTCGCTCAAGCTGGAGATGCTGCAGCTCAGCGGGGCCTTCAAGTTGCGCGGGGCAACCAATGCCTTGCTGGCGTTGGCGCCCGAGGTTTGCGCGCGCGGTGTGGTCACCGCTTCCACCGGCAACCACGGTCGCGCGTTGGCCTACGCGGCGCGCGCCGAGGGCGTCGCCTGCACCGTCTGCCTGTCCGGGCTTGTGCCCGAAAACAAAGCGGCGGCCGTGCGGGAGCTGGGTGCTGAGGTCGTGCGTACCGGCGATGACCAGGACGCCGCCGTGGCCGAGGCGCTGCGCCTCGCGGCCGAGCACGGTTTCAGCTATATCCCGCCCTTCGACCACGCCGAGGTGATCGCCGGGCAGGGGACCATCGGCCTGGAGCTGCTGGAGGACGCACCGGATCTCGACACCGTGATCGTGCCGCTGTCCGGCGGAGGACTGCTCGCCGGTGTCGCCTTGATCGTCAAGGCGATCAATCCCGCTGTGCATATCGTCGGTGTCAGTCCGGAACGCGGCGCGGCGATGATCGAGAGCCTGCGTGCCGGGTATCCGGTCGAGGTCGCCGAGGAGGGCACCCTGGCCGATAGCCTCGGCGGCGGCATTGGCCTGGACAATCGCCATACCTTCGCTCTCGTGCGTGGGCTGGTGGACGAGGTCGTGCAAGTGTCGGAAGGGGAAATTGCCGCCGCCATGCGGGGGCTCTACCGCCACGAGCGCCTTGTCACCGAGGGCGCGGCGGCAGTCGGCGCGGCACTGCTCGCGCGCGGCGGAGTACCCGGTGGCGGTGGCCGCGTGGCGGCTCTGATCACCGGCAACAACGTCGATATGGACGCATTCACCCGCCTCGTGCGCGAGAACGACTGACATGAGTGTACTGATCCTGACCGAGCGCGAGTTGCGCCGACTCGTACCCCTGAATCTGGCCGCGATCGGCGCCGCCGAGCAGGCGTTTCGCGCCCTTGGCGAGGGTCGAGCCATCCAGCCGCCGGTGCTGGCGCTGGAGATCGCGCCGCGCAATGCTGAAGTCGATATCAAGACCGCCTACATCGACGGCCTGCCGCAGCTTGCGATCAAGGCTTCCTCAGGCTTTTTCGATAACCCGGCACGCGGCCTGCCCAGCCTGTCCGGCTTCATGGCGGTGCTCGACGCCGAGACCGGGCGCATGGCCGCGATCTTGCTGGACAACGGCTATCTCACGGATCTGCGTACCGCCGCCGCCGGCGCACTGGCGGCGCGTACCTTGGCGCGTCCCGACGCCCGCATTGCCGGCGTGCTTGGCTGTGGCCTGCAGGCGCGGCTACAGATCGAGGCGCTTGCCCTGGTGCGCCCGCTCGAACGCGTGCTGGTGTGGGCGCGCGATGGTGTGGCCGCGCGAGCTTATGCGGCCGAGATGAGCGGCCGTCTTGGCATCTTGGTCGAGTCCCGCGATACGGCCGAGGCCGTGGTGCGCGAGGCGGAGATCGTCGTCACCACCACGCCCGCGCGCGCGCCGATCGTGCAGGTCGAATGGCTACATCCGGGCTTGCACCTGACCGCGATGGGATCGGATGCGTACTACAAGAACGAAATCGCCCCCGCTGCCGTCGCGCGGGCTGATTGCTTCGTCTGCGACGTGGCTGTCCAGAGCCTCGCCCTCGGCGAGCTGGGGCCGGCGGTGGCGGCTGGTGCCATGCCCGCTGACACCGCGCCTGCCGAGCTGGGCGTGGTGCTTTGCGGGCAGGTGCCGGGCCGCGGCGGTGACGAAGCGATCACGCTCTGCGATCTGACCGGCACTGGTGCTCAGGATACCGCGATCGCTGCATATGCACTGGCGCGTGCGCGCGAAGCGGGGTACGGTCTGAGCATTGGGGACTGAAGCGCTGAAGCGAGGCCCGACGCGGAGAGGGGGCCGGCACCGAGGCCGGTGGAAGATAGATCGAGAGGCTAATGCATGACGAGTGAAACCCCCTACCAGCATGCCAGTGCAGTGTCACCGGTCGGCTGTCCCGCGCGCCACAACGGTACCTGGCCGCTGACCTTCAGCCCGCTGGAATACGCCGATCGTCTGCTGCGCACCAAGACGCTGATGAAGGCGCAGGGCATCGAGGTGCTGCTGGTCTTCGACCCGGCCAACATGAATTACCTGACCGGTTACGATGGCTGGTCCTTTTATGTGCCGCAGCTCATTGTGGTGGCTCTGGCGGAGCCGGAGCCGCTGTGGATCGGGCGCGGCATCGACCTCAACGGTGCGCGCGAGACGACCTACGTCGACGATGGCAACATTTATGCCTACTCGGATCGCTACGTGCATCACGACCATCGCCATCCGATGGATTTCGTGGCGCACATCCTGCGCGAGCGCGAGCTGGATAATGCCCGCATCGGCCTGGATATGGACAGCTACTACTTCTCCGCACGCGGCTTTGAAGTGCTGCGTCGCCAGCTGCCACACGCAAACTTCACCGACGTCACCCGGCTGATCTCCGGCCTGCGCTCGATCAAATCGCCGCAAGAACTCGAATACATGCGCCAGGCCGGGCAGATTATGCAGCGCGTGATGAAGGTCGCGCTCGGGCACATCGAGCCCGGCATTCGCCAGTGTGACGCCGTGGGTGAAATCTATCGCGCACAGATGCGCGGGACCCAGGCCTACGGCGGCGACTATCCGGCCATCGCGCCTATGCTACCTACCGGGCGCGGCACCTCCAGTCCCCACCTGACCTGGACCGACAAGCCTTTCGTACGCGACGAGGCGTGCATCCTGGAGCTGGCCGCCGCGCGTTACCATTACCATTGCCCGATGGCGCGCACCGTGTACATGGGCTCGCCGCCCAAGCGCCTGGTGGACGCGGCGATGATCGTCGCCGACGGCGTGCAGGCCGCGCTGGAGGCGGTCAAGCCGGGCGCCACCTGCGAGGCCATCGAGGCGGCTTGGCGCTCGGTGACCGCGCCGCGCGGCATCGTCAAGGAATCGCGCATTGGCTATTCCATGGGCTTGAACTACCCGCCCGACTGGGGCGAGCACACCATGAGCCTGCGTCCTGGCGACCGTTCCGTGCTCGAACCGGGCATGACCTTCCATCTCATCCCTGGCATCTGGATGGACGACTGGGGCGTGGAGATTTCCGAGAGCTTCGTGGTCACCGCCGACGGCCACGAGCTGCTCGCGCCGTTCCCGCGCAAGCTGTTCATCAAGCCCTGAGGGCGCAGGTGAGCAAACCCTAGAAATAGCCTTCCTGCTCGGCGACGGCGTTGACCAGCGCGCGGCCGCCGTCGAGGCTGTTACTGATGCCGTGGCGGTGGTCGATCCACCAGCGCGCCTCGGTCTGCGCCTCCAGGTAGGCCGTCGCCCGCGCGATACCCTGTTTGATTGTGCGCCAGTGGTCTGGGTCTTCGCGCTCGGCCTCGGCATCGACGCGCGCGACCCAGACGGTGAGCTTGTCGATACCGCCGAAGGCGGATAGGCGCACGCCCTCGGCCCAGGCGACCTGTTTTTCGGAGCCCTCCAGCGGCGGTAGCCCGCGTGCCTGCGCGGCGAGGCGCGCGGTGGCGGCCTGTCGCGCGCGTTCGGCTTCGGCTTCCTCCGCCTGGCAGAGCAGGCAGGCACCGGCGGTGAGCTGCTGAATGCGGTCGGCCCAGGTGTAATCGTCGTCGCCGTAGAAGGGGTAGAGCGTCACGTGCTCGCAGGCGTGACGGACGGTCTTGAGCTCGAACTGCTCGCGGGTGGCGCCATTGCCTTGGTTTGGCCCGAAGAGCGTGCAAGGGATGCCGCGCGCGGTGTAGTCGCGCGCAACATCCAAGTGTTGCGCCGACTCGTAGACGCGGCGGATGCGCCGCCCGGCGTAGTGCCGCTCGATCACTTCGGTCTTGAAGGCCAGTGCCGGGCGGCGATCGTGCTCGGGGCGCAGCCACAGGGCGTCGTGTGTGATCTGCCAGTCGTGCAGCCATTGCTTCGTCTGCACGCGTACGGCGGCGCTACGTCCGCTCAGCAGGACTACCGGCGTGCCTGCCTCGCGGGCCTGGTTGAGGCGGTGAATCAGTGGCAAATTGGGCATGTCGTCGATACAGGCCGCGTGGAAAGCCGCCCAGTCACGCTCGCCGGACTCATTGTGCAGGTGATGCAAACGATGTTCGACCAAGGCAAGCACGCCGTCGAGGCCGCAAATCGCGATTTCTTCGGCATCCTCGTTCATCGTGATATCCCCCTTGCGGATACCGCCGTGCGCGGCAGATGCGTAAAAACGGGTAAAGCTTTGCGGTGTCGGCACAGACTGAAATCGCCGGCAGACCGCGCGGTATCTGACTTTTCCGCATTTACAGACAAATCAGCGAGGGATGATGCTCTGGAACCCCTGCAGCGGATTTCTGTCCATCGGCCAGACATGCGTTTGCCAGACAGGGAGAAAAACATCATGAAAAGGACAACTCTATCGCTGCGGTCACGGCGGACACCGGGTATGTGGTTCACCGCATTATTGGCGGTGATCTTCGGGCTTGGCGTGGGCGCGACCGGTTGGGTGTACGCGGGTACCCGCGATCTGCCTATCCATCCGAACACCTCACCTCAGAGCCAGTTGGTCAATTTGCCGAACTTGACGCCCATCATCAAGCGCGTCGGCGATACCGTGGTCAATATCAGCAGCACCAGCTCGAAGGTGGTCAACGCAGGGCCGCGCGATCCGTTCCCACCGAACTCGCCGTTTCATCAGTTCTTCCGGCAGTTCATGGCGCCGGGCGGGCAGCACCATGAGAAGGTGAGCGATCTGGGCTCGGGCTTCATCCTCAGCCCCAATGGTTACATCGTCACCGCCGGGCACGTGGTACGCGGCGCCAGCCATATCATAGTGACCCTGACCAACCATCATACTTATCCGGCTAAGCTAGTCGGCCTGTCGGTGCGCTACGATACCGCGCTGCTCAAGATCGATGCGCACGGTCTGCCTACCGCGCCCATTGGCAACTCCGATAATCTCCAGGTAGGGCAATGGTTACTCGCGGTCGGCGCACCGTTCGGCTTTTTCAACACGGTGACCCAAGGCGTGGTCAGCGCGGTTAACCGCACGCTGCCGCACGACGACGAATACATCCCTTTCATTCAGAGTGACGTGCCCATCAACCCCGGCAACTCGGGTGGTCCGCTGTTCAACATGTCCGGTCAGGTGGTCGGCATCAACGACCAGATATACACCAGTAGTGGCGGTTATATGGGCTTGTCGTTCTCCATCCCGATCGATGCCGTGATGCACGTGGTGGACGACTTCAAGCAACATAAGCCGGTGCAGTTCGGCTGGCTGGGTGTCGAGGTTCAGGATGTGAGCACGCAGATGGCGAAGGCCCTCAACCTCAAAGAGCCGGTGGGCGCGCTGGTTGCCTCGATTTCGCATCACAGCCCCGCGACCAAGGCCGGTCTCAAGCCCGGCGACGTCATCGTGACCTTCAACGGCAAGCCGATCGACAACGTCGGTCAACTGCCGCCGATGGTGGGTAACACCATGCCCGGCACACAAGTCGATATCGGCATCCTGCGCGATGGCAAGCCGATGACCCTGCATGCCACCGTGGGTGTGTTGCCGCAGCATGGCGACGGCAGCGGATCGACCGCGGGCGGCAACATCTCGCGGCTGCATATCCAGGTCCAATCACTGACGTCGAAGGAGAAAAAGCATCTCGGCGTCGATCATGGCGTGTTGGTCATCGGCGTCGGTGAAGGGCCGGCCGCCGAGGCAGGCATCACACCCGGCATGGCGATTCTGGACCTCGCTGGGCATCCGATCGACACACCCGAACAGCTGCGCCATCTGGTCGATAGTCTACCGGCCGGGCACTCCATCGCGGTACGCGTACGCCAGGGCAATCAGAGCTTGTTCACCGCCATCATCCTGCCGCCGGCCCATTAATCCGGTTGCAGGTCTGTAAACCGCGCGGCGGTGTCCTGGTGGGCGCCGCCGCGCGCTTGTTTCCGGCGTACGGATGTTACGCTTGCGCCTCGTTGTCACCCTCGCGCGCACCCTTGCTAGGAATCTGCCTATGTCCAATCACAAACCTTACTCCGAATCCAGTGAACAGAACCGGATGCCGATCCTCGCCGTCTTGAGGCGTCTATTCGCGGCTTCTGGCCGCCTGCTCGAAATCGGTAGCGGCACGGGTCAGCACGCCGTGTATTTCTCCACCGATCTGCCACATCTAGCCTGGCAGCCCAGCGACGTCGCCGAAAACCTCCCCGGTATCCGTGCCTGGCGTGACGCGGCCGGTCTCGACAATCTGCTCGAACCCGTTGTCCTGGATGTGAGGCAGCGCCCCTGGCCGATCGAGGCTGCCGATTATGTCTATTCGGCCAACACCGCCCACATCATGTCCTGGCCTGCCGTTGGTGACTTTATTGCCGGCGTTGGCGAAGTGCTTGCGCCCGGCGGCCGCTTCGCGCTCTACGGCCCCTTCAATTACGGTGGGCAATTCACCAGCGAGAGCAATGCCCGCTTCGATGTCTGGCTCAAGGGCCGTGATCCGCAGAGCGGTGTACGCGACTTCGAGGCCGTGGACGCGCTGGCCATCGCCGCCGGTTTACGGTTGCTGGAGGATATTGAGATGCCGGCGAACAACCGGGTGTTGTGCTGGGAGCGGGTTTGAGTGGCGGAACATACAGGAGGAGCTTTTCGCTGAATGACGTATTTTGTGGCGATAAATGTTCCGTATGATTCGTGCCAGGAGAGGGAAACTCACCGCTGCTGGTTGATCGCCTTCGAATGACGGGAGGGCGTCCAGAAACCGTGCAGTATTCGTTCTGATAAGGTTTATCAGTGTGAAATCCGGAGTTCTAATCGCGGCCTGGCGGATGGCCAAAACCATGTTTCTAGAATGGTTTTCGTGGGCGTGACTTGTAACAACTCAATATTCGATGCCGACGATTTCGCCGAGGTACTGAATTGTCGATGACCGACCTGGATTGATATTCATGGCCGCACAGGAAATCGGCGGCGCCCCTCCCTCTAAGAGCGCCGCCTACGGCCTTAATCTATTAGCTCGCCTTGCGGGCCTTGCGGCGACGTGCCAAATAGGACACGCCCAGTAGGCCAATGCCGAACATGCCAAGGCTGGCGGGTTCTGGGACAGGTACAGTATGGGTGACGTTAAATGTAACGAAGTTGCCGCCCAAGGCATTGTAGTCCTGTGTGGTCGAGAAGTTGAACAGAGCTTGGCTGCCGTTCCAGGTGCCTGTACTAGCTGCTCCGCCCAAGCTGCCGGACGCGTAAGCAACGCTTTGGATGGGTGACACAAAATTAAAATTACTCAGGTCGATCGAGAATGAACCTGGTCCGGCACCAGCGGTTGATCCGTAAAAAGAAAATGTAATCGTGTCCAGTGTCGGAGATACGTTGGCGAATGAAAAGCCGCCCGACACCCCTGAATTGTAGGCGCAATTGGGCGCTGTAATAGTGGATCCAACACAGAATCCTGGGTTGCCTGGGTCGGTATAAGTGCCCGCTGACGCGTTGATCACGGTGTTGCCGGTACTGGAGGTGGTAAATGAGTATGTCGAACCGACAATCGTGGAACTACTGATTAGTGTTGCGTCGGCGACGGCCGAGAAGCTTAGCGTTATCGCTGCCAGCAAACTAAGGGTCAGGGATTTTGCGTATTTCATTTTTTCTCCAGTGTTCCAGATTGAGAGGCTTTTTTTCGAAGTCTGACGACCAAAGCAATTACCATGCCGATATTTATTTTCCATATAAAACATTATGTTGTGATTCTGTGTGTTTGGGATCTGTAAGTATTTCCGACACCAATGTGTAGAGGCTGGTGTTAAGACCGATATCCATGATGTCCTGACGGTGGCCTATAACCGCTTTCGGCTATTGCCATGGCATGTGATTTGCTATGGTTTGCGCGTTAAGCGGTCGTCCAGGTGACAAGTATGTCGATGGGGCGGGTGGATGAGTCCTGCGGACTCTTGCCGATATCAGAAATCTAATCGAAGTGAACTTGTGGTATCTATTTGGACCACAGCGTGGGCTGTGGTCTGTAAAAATTTTATTTTAATGAAGCGGCGGCGAACTATCGGCAGTCGCGTAACGAGCGAGAATCTAGGTGTGAATCAACAACAGGATGTTGCTGAAATAAAAAAATGGTCGGAAGAATCAACTACCGAAAATATCGCTGCTGTTTTGATGGGAGGGTTGAAGGTTTTTGTTCAGATTCCGCCTTACACGACACGTTTTGAGGCGAGCGTGCTGGGCTGTGTGTCCGATGAGTATTTAATATTCAGGACTGCCAGGGACAAGGCGTCTGGCGCACCGACAATCCCGCCGAGGGTGGGCGATAAGGTCGTCGTGCGTTTTTTGGTCGATGGCGTTGCGTATGGGTTCTTGAGCTCTGTGGTTCACGCAATTTCAATACCAGAGCCATTGCTGTTCATGCAGTATCCGGATGCGATCAAGCAAGTGAGTGTCAGACAGCACAAGCGCTTGGCCTGCCGCCTGCCGTGTACGCTGACTAACGATGCGGGTCAAAAGGAAACCGTGTTATTGCTGGACATTTCCGAGCAGGGCGCGAAGATTGCGTGCAGGGAACAGTCGGTGGAAGGGCATGATTCAGGTACGCCGGTCGGGCTGGAACTGACATTGCCGGGGCCGCATGGCATGCAGGCGATGATCGGAAAAATCGTTCGAATTACACAGCAAGGCAAGGCGAGTATTGCAGGCGTCGTGTTCGATCAGCCATATCCGGAATTGCTGGCAAATTTGTATGCGATTCTTTGTCTCGATCAATTGTTGTGAGTATTCAACGTACGCGTTGTAAATCTGACTGCGGCGGGTCGGCATGATGCGATTTCGCGTGCGGCAATGTGATGCCAATGCTTCAAATATGGGTAGCCGGGCCCGATATGCACCATGAGGGCACGCCCAGCGGTACGAGACGATGACTTCCGATGGGAGACCTCGAACGTGAGCCTCTGAACGCGATATGCTGCGCGCATGCCCTACACACCCTTACCGGCGCACGGTACCGCAGGCCAGGACGATGCCGCGACGATGGTATTGTTCCTCGTGGCTGGGTTGCTGGCCGCGCTGGCCGGCTATGTCAATGCCGTGATGCTCAGCTATGCCGGTCTGCCGGTCAGTCACATGAGTGGACCGGCCACCTTGCTGGGGATCGATTTGGGACATCTTGAGCTTCATCGCTTGTTGCTGTTGCTCGGGATCATGTCGGGTTTTCTGCTTGGCGCGATGGCAAGCGGTCTGATGATTTCATCCACTGTGCTGCGGCCGGGGCGAAGTTATGGCGTCGCGTTGCTCATCGAGGGGGGGTTGCTGGGCCTGGCCTCTTTGAGCGCGACGTTCGGCCATATGCCGCTGTCGCTGATGTTGGCGGCGATGGCTTGCGGATTGCAAAATGCGTTGGCTGCGAGTTACCGCGGGCTAACGCTGAGAACGACGCATGTGACCGGTATCGTGACGGATATTGGGGTGTTGCTGGCACATCGGTTACGGCGCAAGCAAATCAAGACCTGGAAGCTGCTTCTGTTGGTATTTATTCTGGTGGGTTTCATCGCAGGCGGCTTCGGTGGTGTGCTGGCGTTCATGCGGTGGGGCGCGCAGGCGTTGAATTTATCTGCCGCACTTTGTCTGTTGATCGCGGTGGTCTATCTGCCGCGACAGGCGAAGTCGGAATGATCGAAGGTGGTTGCCACTGCGGCGCATGTCGCTACCAACTCGATATCGACGCACTCGACGACGTGGCGGTGTGCCACTGTTCCGTATGCCGGCGTAGTAGTGGGGGGACGCACGTTACTTGGGCGACCGTGCCACTGGGGGACTTCAGGTGGACGCGTGACGCACCGTTTTGTTACAGGCCTTCCTGCGGCGGCGAGCGTTATTTCTGTCCGGCCTGTGGCGCGCAGATGGCCTTGTGGACGCCGCTCGCGTCGGAAACGATCGATGTCAGTGTGGTCACGCTGGATCAGGCGGACCGTTTCCCGCCGGATAGGCATATTTGGATTGGTAGCCGGCTGGCCTGGGTGTCGCTGAACGACGGTCTGGCACGGGAGGATGAGGAAATTTATCCGCATGAGTGATCGCGCGGCGACGTGGTCGGCGGTGGATATTTTTCAGCCGGTGCCGAGCCAGGCAGCCAATCCCGAGATGGTCAGCACCGAGATCAGCGTCGAATAGAGGATTGCGTGAGAGGCAATACCGGCCTCGCGGTCGTAGAACTTGGCGAGCATGAACGGCCCGGTGCCGACCGGCAGGGCGCTCATCAGTAGCGCGGTGTGCGACCAGACCGCCGGCATGTCGAAAACCCACAAGGCGAGCAGGCCGGTCACCAGCGGCTGCAACACCAGCTTGAGTCCAACGATGCGCCAGACGCTGCCGCGATTTCGTCCGGGCTGGCGGCGCGAGAGAAACAGTCCGATGGTGACCAGCGCGCAAGGGCTGGCGGCGGCACCGAGCAGGCTGGTGAAACGTAGTACGGGTTCCGGCAGCGGCAGCCCGGTGAGCGCGTAGATCAGGCCCAGCAATGGCGATAGCAACAGCGGGTTGCGCAGCAGCGAACGACCGACCTGGCGGAGGGTGCGGCCGAGGTTTGGGTTCTGCTGCAGGTCGGTCTCGATGAGCACGATGGCGGCACCGAACAACACGGTGGCGGTGATCAGTGTAGCGATGATGGCCGGCGGCAAGCTGTCCTTGCCGAACAGGATCAGGCACAGCGGGATGCCCATGTAGCCGGTGTTGGCGTAGGCCGCGCTCAGGCCTTCCAGGCTGAGATCGGCCAGGCGTCGGCCCGGTGAACGGCCGAGCAGCAAGGCGACGACGAAGGTCACGGTGACGCCACCGCCGAAGGCGATCAGAAATCCCGGGTGATCGACCTCCTGCCAAGTAATTTGTGCCATGGCCTGAAACAGCAGCGCGGGCAGGGCGAGCCAGACCACGAAGTTGTTCAGGCTGTCGGTTGCGGCTGCACCGAGCAGGCCGCGCCGGCCGGTAATGAAGCCGGCGAGAATGAGGGCGAACACAGGTAGTACGGAGCCCAATACGGAGGTCATGGACGATCTCCCGGCCCTGTTTGACGTGACTCCAGGCGCCGAATCATGCTTGCGCCGGCACGTGCGGCATGAGTGCGCGCGGCCTCGGCTGCCGTGTGCTCGTCGCCATCTAAAATGTGGCGCAGGATCAGCGTATGTTCGTCCCAGGTGCGGCGCGCGGCGCCGCTCTCACGCAGGACCACGGCCATGGCGCGCATCAGATGGGGCCAGTGCGGCGCGATCACCGCTTCGATTTCTGGGTTTCCGGAGGCGCGATAGAGCGCGGTGTGGAACGCGCGGTCGGCACTCAGCAGCGTGGCCGCCGGGGGTGCGCCATCGCCGTCCGTGCCTGAGAAAGGTTGTTCCAACGCGTTGCGCTCGGCTTCGGACAGCGCGCCGGCACCCGCACGGCGGGCGGCGAGCCGGGCCGCGAGCGCGTCCAGGGCCTCGCGCACCTCGTATCGCTGGCGGATGCGTTCGGGGTCGATCTCGGCCACGGCCAGTCCCTTGCGCCCACTTTCCTGTACCAGTCCGTCGCGCTTGAGCAGCTGCAGGGCATGGCTGACCGGCTGACGTGAGACACCAAGGCGTTCGGCTAGCTCGGCCTGACGCAGACGCTCGCCGGGTGCCAGATCGAGTGTGCAAATGGCGTCACGCAGCGTCTCGTAGACCTGGTCGATCAGGGCGGGGTGTGCGGGGAGGCTTAGCATGATCGCTTCGGAATTCTGAATTCCGAAATCATGGCGACCAGGCGTGAGGCTGTCAACCATAGTTGAGCGTGCCCGCCGACGCGGTTTCATTCCTCATGCCCAAGGCGTCGTGCGCGGTCCAACTCGCGACACGCGCAAGCGGCGATACCATGAGCGGGAAGGCGTCACGGTTCTACGGTGACGATCTAGAAATCGTCAATCGTCAATCGTCAATCGGCATTGCCTTGCTCGATATCCATTGCCCAAGACCGGCGCAATGCCTCGCCCAGCGGCGTATGCGTTGTCGTGAGACCTATTTCGCACAATTTGCGGTCGTCGAGATGGATCTCGCAGCGCCATAGATAACGCATTTCGAGTACGCCGCGTGCCAATGGCGAAAATGGCGCAAGCAGGTGCAATGGCCACCAGCGCATCGGGTGCAGCACCACCGGCTGACCGCTGATCGCCTGTAAGGCTGCCGCGATTTCGGCGAGGCTGGCGCGGTGCCCATGAAAGTGGAATAGGTTCCAGGCGGGCAGATTGTCGCGGGTGGCGATGAGCGCGGTGGCTACGTTGGCTGCGTCCGGTAGGTAGGCCCAGGTGTGCGTCATGGCCGATGGCCCCGGCGTGGTGAGCCGGCAGCCGGATGCTTGCCGCCTGATCAGGTGGTGTAACCAGGCACTCGGGGCATGTGGTCCAAAAAAATCGCCCATGCGCAGGACGATCACGCGTGCGCCCCGGCGTGCCGCGCGTTCGAGCCTTGCCTCCATGGCCAGGCGCAGGCGCCCTTTGCCGGTCTGCGGGCACCGGGGCGAGGTCTCGTCGAAGATGGGGCCGTCGGCAGGGTCGAAGACGTAAACGTTGGCGGGGAACAGTATGGTCAACCCCCGAGATTCCGCGATGCGCGCGGTGACTTCGAGCATGGGTAGGGCCATGCCCCGCCAGCGATAATTCGATGGGTTGGCGGCATAGACGATCAGCTCGACGTCTTCGGTGGCCCGCCACACGGCATCGTGATCACGAGCATCGCCGCAGACGATTTCCGTGCCATCCAAGTGCGGTGGCAAGTGTGTGGGCTCGCGCATCAACGCGCGTAGCTGCCAGCCGTGTGCACGTAAGGCTTCGGCCGTGGCGGCCCCGAAGCCGCCGCTGATTCCCAGTATCAATGCCTTGGGCATGCAGTACTCCGCGAATATGGGCGCCGATTGACGCTGGATGTGTGGCGCTTAGCATCCACTATGTGTATATGTTGCGAAATAGACATTTTTGTCTGATGGATATGCGTATATGAATAGCATTGACTGGCGTTGGATACGTGCGTTTCTCGCGGTTGCGGAGACAGGCAGTCTCTCTGCCGCTGCGCGGGCGCTGGGTGTCTCGCAACCGACACTAAGCCGTGAGATGCAGGCGCTGGAGCAGACGACTGGCCTCAATCTGCTGCGTAGGACGACACAGGGCGTGACATTGACGGCTGCAGGTGAGCGCCTGATGGCGACGGCTGCACGGATGGGTGAGGCGGCCGACGGTTTTGCTCGCGAGGCTTCCGGTCTTTCGGCCGCGCCGGCGGGTGATGTGCGCATCAGTGTCAACGAGGTGCTCGGCACCTATCTGCTGCCGCTTGCACTGGCTGCCTTGCGCGTCCGTTACCCGGGTATTCGCGTGGACGTGGTCATCACCAATCGTGTTAGCAATTTGGGCCGGCGGGAGGCAGACATCGCCTTGCGCATGTTCCGCCCGGCTCAGTCCGACCTGGTGGTGCGTCGACTGCCAGATATACCGCTTGGTTTTTACGCGCATCGGAATTACGTGGCGCAACATGGCGACCCACGATCATGGGATGAGCTGGCGTGCCATAGCCTGATCGGCAACGATCAGGACCGGGATTTCATCGATGCGGCGGAGCGGCTGGGTTTGCCGATCGGGCGTGCGGATTTCAGTCTGCGTTGCGATCATCTGCCGGCGCAGATCGAGCTGGCGAGGGCTGGGGCGGGTATTTGTGCGATGCATACGGGGCTCGCGGCGCGCTGGCCGTCGCTGGTGCCGGTGATGAGTTGGTTATCGCTACCCCCGCTGTCGTGCTGGTGCGTAACACATCGGGATGTTCGTTACAGTGCGCCGATTGCCGTAACGATGCGGTTTTTGATCGAATGGTTCGCCGATGACCCCTACGCGCATGTCGGGGGGATATGATCGATTGGTGCGCGGGTACGGCATGGCGTGCGTTGCATGGCAGAATGCCGCAGGGTATCCCGCAGAGTACCGAACCACCCACCTTGAGGAGTGACGAACATGCTTGAAACGGGACAGATGGCACCCGCCTTCGACACGATCGATCAGAACGGCACGCCGGTTGCGTTGGCAGATTTTGCGGGGCGGCAGCATGTGGTGCTGTATTTCTATCCCAAGGACGACACGCCAGGCTGCACCATCGAGGCGAACGATTTCACACGATTGGCCGACGATTTCACGGCTGCTGGCGCCGCCGTGCTTGGCGTGAGCCGGGATTCCTGCGAGAGTCACCGCGGTTTCATCGACAAGTTTGGGTTGCGTATTGGCCTGTTGGCGGATACATCCGGCGAGTTGTGCGAACGCTACGGGGTCTGGCAGGAGAAGGAGAAGAACGGTGAGCGGCGCATGGGTATCGTGCGCTCGACGTTCATCATCGATCGAGATAGCCGGTTGGTCTATGCAGAATACGGGGTTGACCCCAACGGGCACGCAGCGGCGATGCTGGCGCGGGTGGCGCACCTCGGGTGACGCATCTGTAGACAGCCGCTTGGGTGCAGCCCTCCCGCGGCACCATACGGCGGGGAGGGTGTGGAATCAGTCTTCCTTGGCGAGAACGAAGGCCTTCTCGACGGTGAAGTTGCCGACACCCTTGTAGTTGGTCATCACCCAGCCCTTGTCTTCGAGGTGATCGGTCATTTCCTGATTCATGTGCGGGTTGCCGCAGAGCATGACGCGGTCGTGCTCTGGCTCGGGCGCGGGCAGACCGAGCATCTCGGTCAGCTCGCCGGAGCGGAACAGATCCGCGCCGCGACGGCACACCTCGAAGGGCTCCTGCGTGACCGTGGGGACGTAGCGCAGACGGTCATTGCACAGCGCCTCGATTTCGTGGCGGTAGGCCAGCTCCGGTGCCGTACGTACGGTATGCAGCAGGATGACGCGCTCGTGCTGCTCGAAGGTCGCCGGGTCGCGGATCAAGCTCATGAACGGTGCGAGTCCGGTGCCGGTGGCGAGCAGGTAGAGGTGGCGTCCGGGGCGCACATAGTCCAAGGTCAGGGAACCTGTGGCCTTGGTGTTGATCCAAATACCGTCGCCCTCGCCGATATGTGCCAGGCGGCTGGTCAGCGGGCCGTCCGGGACATGTATGCTGAGGAATTCGAGATGATCGGCGTCATTCGTCGAGACGATCGAGTAAGCGCGCGCGATCAGCTTGCCCTCTGGGCGCAGGCCGAGCGTGACGAATTCGCCGTTCTTGAACTGGAAATTTTCCGGGCGGGTGGTCGTGAGGCTAAAGGTTTTGTCCGACCATTTGCGGACGGAGGTGACTTGCTGTTCCGTGTAAGGCATTGAATACTTCCCGATTTCTCTTGGTCTGGCGGCGATTTGGCATGGTCGTGGAGCCTCGCCGCGGTTCAAGTCAGTCCGGTGCGCGCGCGGGTTGTCGGCGCATCGGGATATGTGCTTGGAGGTGCCTATTGTGACACCTGAAAGCGGGCGCTTCGAGGTGCGCCTGACGGTTACGCCGGCGGACATCGACGCCCTGGGCCATGTCAACAACGTAGTTTACCTCCGTTGGGTTCAGGATGCCGCAATCGCGCACTGGCGGGTGGTCGCCACCCCCGAACTGCGGGCTGCGTTGTTGTGGGTGGTGTTGCGTCACGAGATCGACTACAAACGGCCAGCCTACGAGGGCGATGCGATCCTGGCGCGGACCTGGGTCGGCGAGGCTTCGCGGCGGCGTTTCGTGCGTTATACCGAGCTGCTACGCGCCGCCGATGGCCGCTTACTGGCGCGCGCGCGAACCTTCTGGTGCCCCATCGACCGGCATACGCGCAAGGCCATAGCGGTGGGAGAGGAAGTGCGTACCTGCTTGTTGGCACCGATACCGGAACCAAGCGATACGGAGAACTGACATGTTGCTCGAAGGTGCTTGTCACTGCGGCGGTGTCCGCTTCACGGTCGAATCGGCTCAGCCCTATCCCTTCAACCGCTGCTACTGCTCGATTTGTCGCAAGACGGCGGGCGGTGGCGGATATGCCATCAACCTCGGCGCAGACAACGCCACGCTCAAGGTCGAGGGCCAGGAATATCTCACCGAATATCGACCGCTAATGCCTGATCCCGAGACCGGTGAGCGCCGGCCTGACCCGGGGCGACGCTATTTCTGCAGTCGTTGCGGTAGTGCGTTGTGGCTGTGGGATGCACGCTGGCCCGAGCTGGTACACCCGCTTGCCTCGGCCATCGATACACCGCTGCCGGTGCCGCCCGAACATACGCATCTGATGCTTGGCTCCAAGGCCGTTTGGGTGGAACCCGATTTTGGTCCACACGACCGATGCTTCGAGGTTTATCCGGATGAATCGCTGGCCGAATGGCATGCGCGCCTGGGGCTGACTTCATTCCGGGGCTGAGACCGGGTGCCTATGCGGGCACGCGCGGAAGAAGTCGCCCCCTGTTTTGAGTGACCTGGATTTCCCTGCATGGCCATGCCACTCAGCGGGTAGGAGATGTCGCGTTCTGTACGTTGGTAGTGAATGGCTTGGCAAGGGGCGATTCACCGCAGTGAAACCATGCCTCATGGTTTTGAGGCCATCGGTATGTACGGTTCCGCAGACCGCCATGGGCGGGCTTATGCGGAAAGTCCGACGGCCCCGGACGCAGGGTCCATGCGGAGGTGTCCCGGTCTATTTTCTGTCATCCGTCGTCCGTGATGGACACATTGGTATGGCGTGTCCCTGGCGGCCCATGTCCAAGGCCATCCCACAACGACACGAACACAGGTTGATTGCCGTGGCCCCGGTGCCGTGGTCTGATGGGCTTCCCGTCACGTACGCTCACACGAGTCACAATGACGTATGGCACCCACCATGGACAGTCGATATCAGGCCAGAATCAACCAGGCCATCGAGTATATCGAGCATAATATCGGCCAGCGTCTGCCGCTGCAGGCGGTGGCCGAGGCCAGTCACTTTTCCGCGTTTCATTTCCATCGCATCTTCAAGGGCATCATGGATGAAACCCTTAGCGACTATGTTGCGCGCCGACGGCTCGAACGTGCCGCAAGCATGCTTGCCTGCGACGCCGATGAGACCATCACCGACGTGGCATTGCGTTTCGGTTTTTCATCGAGTGCCCATTTCTCGCGAGCTATCAAGGCCCGTTTCGGCTGCAGTCCATCCGATATCAGGCGTTCGGACAAACTCGAGCACGATAAGATCGGGACGAATTTCAGCCAGTATGGAAAGACTATGGATCCTGCGGATCTGTATCCTGCCCGCCTCACACTCGAGTCGATGGATGACGCGATGGACTCAGATGCCGTGCAGGTAGATGTCCGGGATATCGAAAGTCGGCGCGTGTGTGTGCTTGCCTCGCGCGAGGGTTATCGGCCTGAAGCGATCGCAGAGACCTGGGACCAGCTCACGGCTTGGGCGGTCGCTCAGGGCATCGAATTGGCGGCGCAGCAGCGTTATGCTTTCTGCCACGATAATCCAGTCGTGACGGCGATGGCTCGATGCCGCTACGAGGCTGCGGTCGTGATCGTGCCCGGCGTGCGGGTCGAGTCACCGTTTACAAAGGCGACGATCGCGGCGGGCCGTTATGCAGTGATGCATTTCAGGGGAACGCCGGAAGATACGCTCAAGGCCGAGCTGCGTCTGTTTGCAGACTGGTTGCCGTCCAGCGGCTTCGAGCCGGACAACGCCCCGCTGATGGAGCATTACCTCAACGAGGTAAGAGAAGACGGCTATAGGGAAATGGAGGTTTTCCTCAAATTGAAGGCGCTGGCCTGACGCTTCGGAGACGTATCCATTGCCGCGTCGCTGAAAGGTCTGTCCGGACGGTTGTATGCTAGGCCGTCCGAAGACGATGCGATATTCGAGATGAATCCCGAAAACACCGATATCCAAATTTCCGGCGAGGTGACGATTCCCTCGCGGGAGATAGAGCTGACGGCGATCCGCTCGGCGGGACCCGGCGGCCAGAATGTGAATAAGGTGGCGACCGCCATTCACCTGCGTTTTGATATCACGGCATCCTCGTTGCCGGCAGGTGTGCGCGAGCGCCTGATGGCGCATGCCGACCGACGGATTAGCCGTGACGGTGTGGTGATCATCAAGGCGCAACGTTACCGCAGTCAGGACCGCAACATTGAGGATGCACGCACGCGCCTGCAGACATTGATCGAGTCCGCGCTAATAGAAGCCAAACCGAGGCGCGCAACGCGTCCGACGCGCGCCTCGCGCGAACGGCGACTCGCGGGCAAGACGGTGCGCGGGAAAACCAAGGTTCTGCGCGGGCGTGTGAAGGGATCTGACGACTGAGGCGGGATATCTGGGTGAGCGCGAAACACTGGCGGCGCGTGCTGCTGGGGTGCTGATGTGTGCCACCGGAGGCTCGACCTAGGCGGCGGACGAAGTAGTAGGGTATGACGTATTCTGATCCTAGGTTCGGCGCTGCGCCCGATCATCACCTCGCTGGCGCGACAATTATCGGCGCAGGGACTGAGACCGCTCTATGCACATGCTTTCCTGCCGCACGTCACACTTTATCTCACTAACTACCTGGCGGGGCGCCTGCCCCAGATCGAAGGGCGCCTGCGTGTCCTGGCGGCGGGCGTGCATCCCTTCGATCTGCGACTGGGTCGCATCGTCGCGACGCCGAGCCACTGGCTGTTGCTGAAAGTGATGGCGAATCGGCGCATGCAGCGGCTGGCCGATGCGGTGACCCGTGCGCTCGACCCGCTGCGCGTGCCGCACCCGCCGATGTCGGGCTGGGTCAAGGCCTACCCGGAGAAGCGAGAGGTGTTCCGGCGTTGGGGGAGTCCGCAGTTCCAGCCCCATCTAACCCTGCTGACCCCGGCCGATCCGGCACGCATTGCGGCCTTCATGCGTGGCCCGAGCGGGTGTTTTACAGGCGAGGGCGTGCGCGCGGTGGGCATTGGTATCGCCGGGGTTGATGCCCACGGGCAGACGCATCGGGTACTGGTACGCATCCCATTCGAGCCCTAGTCGCTCAGGCCGGAGCTGGCTGGCGACGCGGCAGCATGGCCAGGGTCACACCGCCAATCACCAGTGCTCCGCCAACGAGTTGGGCGGCGGTCGGCAGAATGCCGACGAGCGTATCGAGCAACATGGCGAAGACGGGCACGAGATTGAGGAACAGCGAGGTGCGGCCCGCACCTAAGTGGGCGATGCCGATGCTCCAGAAGAGATAGAACAGCACCGTACCGCCGACGACCATGATCGCCAGTGCGGCCAAGGTCTCGCCGCCGGGCATGGCCAGGGGCTCGCCCGAGCCGAGGGCGACGAGCATCAACAGTATGGCGCCGGCGGCCATGACCAGCGAGGTATTGGTCAACGGGGGCCGGCCGGCATGAAACGCCGAGTGAGGACGTTGTAGGCTGCCCAGGCAAAATCAGCGGCAATCATCAGCGCGTCGCCGCTGGAGATCTTCAGCGCGGCGAGGCGTGCAAGGCTGCCGCCCGAGATCACCACTACCACGCCGATCAGGGCCAATGGCAGTGCCGCGATCTGGCGTGCCGTTGGACGTTCGCCCAGGGTGGCTGCCGCGAGTAGCGTGGTGAGCAGCGGATTGGTGGCCAGGATCAGGGCGGCGTTGGCCGGTGAGGTGTGCTGCAGCGCGAAAAAGAACAATAAGTTGAAACCGCCGATGCCGACGACGCCGAGCATCAGGTAGACCGGGGCATGGCGCCGCGCGGCACCGATCAGGTCGCCGCCACGCCAGGCCACGATGGCCATGATCAGCAACGTGCCGAAGAGGAAGCGGGCGGCTGCGGCCCACAGCGGCGGGAGCGCGGTCATGACCGGACCGGCAAGGGTGAAATTGGCACCGCCGAAGAAGACGGCGACGGTGACGAGGAGATAGACGAGTCCCGTATTCACCTAAAGTTTTCCTTGAATTGAATTTATGACTGGCACAGCCTAGATTGCGATAATTAAGACTGCAAACGACATTTCATTGACTCAATTTAAAGAAAATCTAATGACAAGGCGATTGCCGCCACTGACCGCGATCCGTGCGTTGGAGGCAGCGATTCGTCTGCGTTCCTTCACGCGCGCGGCCGAGGAGCTGCACGTCACGCCCGCAGCCGTCAGTCAGCAGGTGAGGCAATTGGAAGACCTGCTGGGTGTCAGCCTGTTCCGACGCGGGCGAGAGCTGCAGCCGAGTGAGGCTGCGCTGGCTGCGCTGCCGTTACTGTCTGAGGGTTTTGATCGCCTGGCGGAAGGTATCGGGCGCCTGCATGGCTCCGATGTCGGCAGGCCTCTGGTGGTGTCCTGCCCACCTGTTTTTGCCGCGCGTTGGTTGGTGCCGCGACTAGACGATTTTCAGGCCAGCCACCCTGAAATTGAGTTGAGGTTGTTACCGACGCGCCGTCGGGTCGATTTCCGGGTTGAGGACGTCGACGCTGCCGTCCGCTTCGGCGCAGGGTCCTTTGCCGGCCTGCAGGCCGAGCGGCTGATGCCCGAATCCATCGTCCCGGTCGCCGCGCCGGCACTCGCCGCCGGCCTGCGCGTGCCGGCTGACTTGTTGCGCGTGACCTTGCTGCAGGACGATCAGCAGGGAATCGAATTCGGCATGCCGGACTGGGAGACCTGGCTCGCCTCGCTGGCGGTGAGCGTGGATGGCGCCCTGCGCACGCGCTACGTCGGTGATCTGAACCTCTCGATACAGGCTGCTGTGTCCGGCATCGGTGTTGCCCTGAGCTGGCACAGCCTGGTGGCGGATGAACTCAAGGCTGGACGTTTGGTGCGCCTGTTCGACGGTGCGGTGCCGACCGATCACGTGTACCACTTCGTGGCACCGCCGGCGCGCCTGGAACGGCCCGAGGTCGTGGCCTTCCGGAACTGGCTGCTGGCACAGGCGGGCGTCTAAGTTACTGCCAATATTTCTGGCGACGGCTCATAACCAGCCGAGCGCGCGCCACCACAGATAATCGAGTGGCAACAGTAGGACCGCGCTCAGAACGGCCAGCGCCAGCAGCAGGCGCAGCGCGGGTAGCAGTGACTCGCCGGCGAGCTGCATGGCGACCACTAGCGGCGCCGACTGGTAGGGAAACAGTGCGGTGGAAAATCCCAGGACTTGGGTCATCAACACGGTTTTTACCGAGAGGCCTGAGGCGGCCGCCATCTTGCCGGCCAGTGGGGTCAGCACCGCCGGTACGCCGGGCAGGGTGGTAAAGATGCCGGTGACCAGCGATACCAGCGTTAGTGAGGCGAAATCGCGGAGTGGGTGTCCCGGTGCGAGCGGGAGTATTTGGGCGAGCAGATGCGCGAAACGTGCACCGAGGCCGGTATAGCTGACGACTGCGCCGAAACCGATGACACCGGCGACGAAGAACAGCGAATTGAAGTTGATGCCCTGGCGGAATTGCTGCGGACTGATGATGCCGAAGCGCGGCAGCATCAGGATGAGTGCTGCGGCCAGCGCGACCCAGGCGGGCGAGAGGTGGTTCATTGAGTCGGTCATCCACAAGGTGAGGGCTACCGCCAGTACAACGGCGAGCAGGCGTTCGTCGCGGCTCAGCACTTGTCTCGCGACTGGTGGGCGAGTGGCGGTCGGTCGCGTGCGGTCGGGGTAAAGCCAGGCGATCAGCAAAACCAGTGCGACGGCCTTGAGCGCACCGAGCACGGGAAAGTGGAGCAGCAGATATTCGCCGTAGCTCGGAGAGACGTGCAGCAGCGTTTCTGCGCTGCCGACCAGCACCATGTTCGGTACGTTGGCGGTGAGGATAGCGAAGGCGGGAATTTGACAGCCGAAGGCGGCGGCGAGTACGACGCCGGTGCGTCCGCGAGATCCTGGTTCGAAGCCAGCATGCCCAGCCACGGATAGGGCAATGGGGATCAACAGTGCAACGCGGCCGAGCGATGAAGGCATCAGAAAGCTCAGTACGATACCCACGCCGACCAGCCCGCCGAGCAGGGCGAAGTAGTGGTGGGTGATGCGCTTGGCCATTTGCCGGGCGATGCGTGCGCCCAGGCCGGTGCGGTCGATCGCGAGCCCGAGTATCAGCCCGGAAAACACCAGCCACAGCGCCGGCGAACTGAAGCCGGAGAAGACCTCGGGAGCCGGGGCGACTGCCAGCAGCATGGCCAGCAACATGAACCACAGGGAGGTGAGATGTTCGGGCAAGATGCCGGTCGCCCAGAATCCGATCGTCAGGACTAACAGGGCTGCGGCGCGTGCTTCGTCGACGTTTAGCCCGAATAGCGGATGGGCGAACAGTGCAGTCGCCAGCAGGACAGTCAGTCCAACCGCGAACCGGCGTAGCTTTTGCGACCAGTGTGACAGGCGAGTATCGATTTGGTGGGTGGCGAGGGATTCAGGCATGAAATTGCTTGGTCTGGTGTAGAGGCGGGCATTTTTGACGGGCGCTTGCCGCGATGCAATCACAATCACGAATCCAATGACGCTTGCGGTATGCTCCTTGATAAGGCGAAGCGATCACCGTCGATGCGGGTAAACAAGGTTAAGGTGATGAAGACGACGGACAGATTGAATTTGGCGGCGGTACTCAAGGCATTGTCGCGTGAGTCGCGCTTTGAGGATTACTTTCGCAAGGCGGCGGGTGCCGCCGCCAGTTGCTGCGGTGCCGACGGCGCGGCGCTGATTATGCGTGATGGCGACTCCATGCAATATCGTTTCTTTCTGGGGGTGCCGCAGGCTTTCCGTCAACGTTTCATGGGCTACCGCTATCCGGCCGATCAAGGTGTATCCGGCGAGGTGCTGCGTACCGGGCGTTATCGCTTCGTGGGTGATTATGCGCACTCGTCAATGGCCATGGAGACCTTCGTTTCTGCCGGATTGCGGGCCAATCTAGCGGTGCCGGTGCATTGGCCGGATGGCGAGATGGCTGCCGTGCTGGCGGTATCCTGGTTCGGTAGCCGAACCAATCTTCCTGACCCCGAGGCCCTTGAAACCGTCGAGGCGTTGGCCGGATTGGTCGGGGCGGCACTGCTGCGCGAGGAGATGGAGACTCGCCTACGCGCGCAGGCCCTGAGCGATTCCCTGACCGGCCTGCCCAATCGCCACGCGTTACCCGAGGTGTTGGAGGGTGCGATGAGCCGGGCGCGGCGCCAAGAGCGCATGCTCAGTGTGATCGTGATCGATCTCGATGGCTTCAAGGCGGTGAACGACCGCCTTGGACACCACTTCGGCGATCTCTTGCTCAAGAGCTGCGCTGACCGACTGCGTGAGATCGTGCGCCGTGGCGATACCGTGGTGCGGATGGGCGGCGATGAGTTTCTGGTTTTGTCCGAAGGCATTCAGCGCGTCTCGGAGGTTGAAGTATTATGCCGCCGCATCGATCTGGTCCTGCGCCTGCGTATGACCGTCGATGGGCGGCGCGTGAGCGTGCGTCCGAGTATCGGGGTGGCCATGCTCATGGATGATGAAGGTGACGTGAATGCATTGATCCACCAAGCCGACATGGCGATGTACAGCGCGAAGAGCGAGGGTGGTGGCTATCGCTTTTACGGCCATGAGATCGACCGTCATCAGCAGGCACGGCGCGCGATCCGTGAGGCGCTGGAGTCGGCACTGCAGGAAAATGGGCTCGCACTTTACCTACAGCCGATTGTCGATTTGGCGGATGGCCGTCCAGTGGGCGCTGAGGCTCTGCTGCGTTGGCCGCAGGCGAGCGGTGAGGTGCTTGCTCCCGACAGTTTTCTATGGGCGGTTCACGACGACCCATTGATGGAGCGTATCGGTCGATGGGTGATTGCGACCGGCGTATCGATATTGCGTGCCTGGCAGAGTGAGTCGGCGCTGGCAGAGATGACGCTTGCGCTGAACGTATCGGACTGGGAGCTGCGCAAAAAAGGTTTTTGCGAATCGCTCGATCAGTTGGCCGGAGGCGAACATCCAGTCAATTATGCCCGGCTGCACTTCGAAATCGTCGAAACCGCATCGCTTAGCGATCGGAAGGAAATCGTCGAGGTACTCACGCAGTGCGCGGCACGCGGGATTTCGGTCTATCTAGACGACTTCGGTACGGGCTATGCCAGTCTGTCGCATTTGAGCGAAATGCCGGTGAATGGCGTCAAGATCGATCGCCGTTTCGTCGATCAGATTGATCGTGCGAGCCAGAGCCGGAGTCTGGTTCAGGCCATCATCGGTATGGCCGAGCCCTTCGGGCATGCGGTGGTAGCCGAGGGCATCGAGCGTCCGGAGCAGACCGCATGGCTGCGCCAGCTGGGCTGCCGATACGGGCAAGGTTACTTATTCGGTCGACCGATGCCGGCGGATGAATTCAGGGCGTGGGTGACCGCCTGGCAAGGTCAGGACGAACTGCCCGCGTGAGGTCGTGTCGAGGGCTCCGTGTATAGAGGCGCCCTCGACACGAAGGCTTTGCTACTTCAGCGCGGCGGCGTGGTAGGCCATGTGTTCGCCGATAAAACTGGCGATGAAGTGGTAGCTGTGGTCGTAGCCCGTTTGCATGCGTAGCGTGAGCGGGAAGCCGCGTGCGCGGCAGGCAGCCTCCAGATCCTGTGGATGGAGCTGGTCGGGCAGGAATTCGTCGTCGGTGCCGTGGTCGATCAGCATCGGGATCGGTTCGGCGCCGGCGGCGACCAGTTCGGTAGCGTCGTAGGCCTTCCAGGCTTCGCGGTCGTCGCCCAGATAAGCGCCGAAGCAGCCCTCGCCCCAGCCGCAAACCGTCGGGTGACAGATCGGCGCGAAGGCAGAGACCGAGCGATAGGCACCCGAATTCTTCAGCGCGCAGATCAGCGCACCGTGCCCGCCCATGGAGTGCCCCGAAATCGACTTCAGGCCGGGCACCAGCGGGAAGTTCGCCTCGACCAGTGCGGGTAGCTCGTGGGTGACGTAGTCGTACATATGGTAGTGCTCGGACCACGGCGTGCGGGTGGCGTCCACGTAAAAACCCGCGCCCTGGCCGAGGTCGTAGCGTTCCGGCACGTCGGCCACACCCTCGCCGCGCGGGCTGGTGTCGGGGATGACCAGCGCGAGGCCGAGCTCGGCCGCGTAGCGCTGGGCGCCAGCCTTGGTGCGGAAGTTGTCGTCCGTGCAGGTCAGGCCGGAAAGCCAGTAGACCGTGGGCACCGGCCCCCGCTCGGCTTGCGGCGGCAGATAGATCGAGAAGGTCATGGGGCAGTGACAGCTCACCGAGTCGTGCCGGTAGCGCTCCAGCCAGCCGCCGCTTTCCTTGATGCGTTCGATGCGTTCGAGTGTGCTCATGACCGTTCCTAGAAGATGATGACGGACCGGATGCTCTTACCCTCGTGCATCAGGTCGAAGGCGCGGTTGATGTCCTCCAGTGGCATGGTGTGGGTGACCATTTCGTCGATTTTGATTTCGCCGCTCATGTAGCGCTCGACGTAGCCGGGCAGCTGGCTGCGGCCCTTGACGCCACCGAAGGCAGTCCCCTTCCAGGTGCGGCCGGTGACGAGCTGGAACGGGCGGGTATGGATTTCCTGGCCGGCGCCGGCGACGCCGATGATGGTGGAGACGCCCCAACCCATGTGGCAACACTCCAGCGCGTCGCGCATGATTTCAACGTTGCCGATGCACTCGAAGGAGTAGTCGACACCGCCGTTGGTCATTTCCTTGATCGCCTCGGTCACGCCGACGCTCAGCTCCTTGGGGTTGACGCAGTCGGTGGCGCCGAGTGCGCGGGCCATCTCGAATTTCTCGGGGTTGATGTCGACGGCGATGATGCGCCCAGCCTTGGCCATCACCGCGCCCTGGATGGCTGATAGGCCGATGCCGCCGAGGCCGAATACGGCCACCGTCGAGCCCGGCTCAACCTTGGCCGTGTTGAGTACGGCGCCGATGCCAGTGGTGATGCCACAACCCAGCAGGCAGACCTTGTCCAGCGGCGCGGCCTTATTGATCTTGGCCAGCGCGATCTCGGGCACCACGGTGTACTCGGAGAATGTCGAGCAACCCATGTAATGGAAGATGTCCTGGCCACGCGCTTTGAAACGACGGGTGTGGTCTGGCATGTAGCCACTCCACAGCGTGCCGGCGATGGTCTGGCACAGGTTGGTCTTGTCCGACCGGCAGTATTCGCAGTGGCCGCATTCGGGGATGTACAGCGGGATTACGTGGTCGCCGACGGACAGGTTCTTCACGCCGGGGCCGACCTCGACCACCTCGCATCCGCCCTCGTGGCCGAGAATGCAGGGGAAGGCCCCTTCCGGGTCGTCGCCGGACAGGGTGAAGGCGTCGGTGTGACAGACGCCGCTGGCGTGGACCTTGAGGAGCACTTCGCCCTCTCGGGGACCTTCGACTTCGACTTCCTCGATGACGAGGGGTTTGCGGGCTTCCCAGGCGACGGCGGCTTTGGCTTTCATGACGTATCGGTTCCTTGTCGATATGCGGGGCGTCGGCAGCGGCGATCGCGATCTGCTGGCTCGGCTTCAAATCTGCCGACGGAGCGGGTGATGGGTGTATGGCGAGAATCCCCGTGACGGGGCGGGGTTGGTGCTCGGTCCCCGGTTTTTAATGGCCGGGTAGATGCAATCAAGTGCCGTATTTTAAGCGGGTTTGTTGAAAATCACCATGTTGGGTATACAGGCGAGGCCTGGTGTCCGTACATGGGGGTGCCGCTAACAATTTGTAATTTATAGCGTTATCTTGTTAGCGGCATTGCCAATATCGTTATCGTCAAAAGTGATAATCAAATGTATACGAAAAATTCGATATCACGATATTTCAGACGTGCAGTGTGGACAGCGGCTGGCCTTGAGGGGAATGTCTGACAGACAGTAGGGGCAGGTTTTGGTGTTGGGCGTCGGTGCGGCCACCTCTTCTTGTCGCTTGAGCCGGTTGATCGAGCGCACTAGCAGAAAGACGGCAAAGGCGACGATCAGAAAATTGATCACGGTGTTGGCGAACAGGCCAAGATTCAGGGTAACAGCGCCAGCCTTTTGCGCCTCTACCAGGGATGCATAGGGCCCGACGGTTACACCTTCCTTGAGTACCAGGAACAGATTCGAGAAATCCACATTGCCGAGCATAAGCCCGATCGGCGGCATCACAACATCGGTCACCAACGACTTGACGATGGCGCCGAAGGCGGCGCCGATGATGATGCCGACGGCCATGTCGACGACATTGCCGCGCATGGCAAATTCCTTGAAGGCCTTGAGCATGATGTTCCCCCTTATGTCCATTTGAATATCGCGTTTGTGTCGGGCGAATGACCCTTCGCCCAAGCCGACGTCTCCGCTTGAGCGGGTGTGCCCTGGGTAGGTATAGCAGCCGGTGATGGCTGCGGTGAGCAGGATTTCGGGTTAGATCGCGATGGGCAAAATCGGATTGGGGCGGATGGGGTCGTGAGGTTCGTGATGGTCGGAATATTTGCGCAGATAAGCGAGCATGGCCTCGGCCAGCTGGTCATGCTGTCCGCCGAGTCCTTGATGACCGAACAGGCGGTTGAATTCAAGCACGTAGGGATGGCCACCGACCATTGCGATATCGAAACCGGCGTGGTCGATACCGAGGGTGTTGGCTAGGAATAAGGCCAATTCCGTAGCGGCAGCCGGTATTGCAGCATCGCCAATACGCCCGCCGCGGGCGAGATTGTTGTGAAATCCATCGTGCGACTGGAGGCGCCAGAAGGCGCTGACGATTTGCTCGCCAACGATCACGATGCGTAGATCTCGGTCTATGGGCAGGTATTCCTGCGCATAAATGGTTGGTGTTTTGGCGAGATACGTTTCCCAGTCGCTGTGTGTTTCGATGAGGAATACGCCCTCGCCCATGCTGCTACGCGGGATCTTGGCGACGAAGGGTGCAACCAGGGAATCCCAGACGCGCGCAGCGCATTCCGGGGTATTGGCCTCGATTAGGGTTTCGGGGACGTGATGGGGAGCGATGGCCTGAAAGGCTCGCGTCATTTCGATTTTGTCATGGCCGAGCAGATAGCTTGGCAGGCTGGGGAATATCCGTTTGTGCAGACCGAAAACCAGCGCGCCGATTTGCCAGTATTCCGGGAACAATATCCAGTCGGCAGCCTCAACCGTCGCGCGCTGCTGCAGAAAATTTTCAGGCTTGACGTAACGTACGCCGGGGAGTCTGAGGGTTCGGAAGGCATCGAAGGAGACGAGCCGCATAAGTCGCCTGCCTGAAGGACCATAGGTCCGGTCGATTATACTTGGCGCCGGATTTATAGTGGAATAGGCTCCGATAGCCGTGTTTCGGCATGCGTCACGCGGATGTGATGAATTGAGCGGTCATGGGTGGGGGCTGCCTGCGCCTGGGCTATACGATGAGCGATCCCTCGAGGTCAGAATGACCCAGAATACAAGCCGCGATGTCGCGCGGGACTTGAGTCAGAGCGACGAATTCGTCCGGGTCAAGATCAGGTTCATGGACATCGCTGCGTCGATCGGCGTCGTGGTGGCCGTGCTGATGAGCTATGTTGAATTGCGTCAGGGGCCCTGGTTCCGCGTGGTACCGGCCATGTTGTTCCCGCTGTTCGCGCCCCTGCTTTTGTACCGCCTGCATCGCGGCTATAGAGGATACGAGCAGGCGGTTACCGGATTTGCCGTGTTGATCAGCGCCCAGCAGATTCTGGGGGCACTGTTCACGCTCAACGATGTGGTTGCGCTTATCTGGTTTCCCGTCTTCCCGTTGACCTATGTGTTTCTGCTTGGATATGAGCGCGCGCTGCGTTGGAATGCCGCGGTGCTGATCGGTCTGGTCGTGGGCTATCTATTATTCCCTGTGGTGAACGAGGGGCTACAGCCGCTTCCACCGATAGCGTTTTGTACCGGTCTGCTGGCCTATGCATTCGCGGCCTTGCTGTCGTGGCAGGATCACAAGGATGTGAGTGTTTATCAGCGGCGACTTTACGAACAGGCGAGTTACGACGGGCTGACCGGCGCGATGATGCGCGAGCCGGGCATGGAGATATTGGCGCGGTTCATGTCGCAGGCTGACCGTCAGCCTGCGCAGGCGGTCAGCGTAGCGCTGCTCGACCTTGACGACTTCAAGCGGATCAACGACGAGGAAGGGCACCTGGCGGGCGACCGCGTGCTGCAGGGGGTGACGGCCGAGGTGCGTGCGCACATCCGTGGGGGCGATTATCTAATCCGTCTAGGCGGCGAGGAATTTCTGATCATATTTCCGGGGATGCAGGCGGAGGAGGCCTATGCGCTGTCGGAGACGCTGCGACAGCGCATCCCGGCGGTGACGGACGGTCTGAGCCGTCGGCCGGTGACTACGAGTATTGGTTTGGCGCAGTACCGTCCGGGGGAGGCACTGGGCCAGTTGCTTGGCCGCGCGGATCATCTGATGTATGCCGCGAAAACAACTGGCAAAAACAAAGTCTGTGTCGACGAGGGGGCAAACGGCAGCCCGCGTATGGTTTTCGACCCGGTTGCGTGAGGGAGGACGGCAAGGTCCGTTGGCATGATGACGGCTCGTCGGATGGCCGATCGTGAGGTTCCCTGTATCGGTGCCTGATGAGAGACAATAACAATACAGATGATGTCGGGGGGGTATGGAAGAGGAGGGCTTGGAACGCGACATCGCAGGTGAACAGGATCAAAGTCCTACGCTTTTCGGAGAGCGCCTCCCCTTTCTCTACATCGGGGCTCCGCTGGGCGTGCTTGCCTCTCTGGTGATGTTTTATATCGAATCGCGCCAAGCTTCCTGGCTGCGAGCATCGTCTGCATTGATGTTTCCTGTGTTCGCGCCGTTGCTGCTGTACTGGATGCATCGTGATCGCAGTACCTACGAGCATGGTCTGCGCGGCATGGCCTTGCTGATCGTATTGTCGCTGATCAGTGGGGCGTTACTCAATTTCAGCTCTCCGATCCTGCTGATCTGGATTCCGGTTATACCGCTGAGTTATGTGCTGCTGCTCGGGCATGCGCGTGCGGTCCGTTGGAATGTGGCGACCCTCCTCGGTTTGATCGTGGCCTATATCCTATTTCCGGTGATGAATGATGGTGCCCGGCCGGTATCGGTGCTGATTTTCGGCGTCTCACTGCTTGCGGCCAGTGTGTCGATGTTGTTGTCCTGGCATCACTACCGTGAGCTGAGTGTTTATCAGCGGCGACTTTACGAGCAGGCGAGTTACGACGGGCTGACCGGCGCGATGATGCGCGAGCCGGGCATGGAGATACTGGCGCGGTTCATGTCGCAGGCTGACCGTCAACCTGCGCAGGCGGTCAGCGTAGCGCTGCTCGACCTTGACGACTTCAAGCGGATCAACGACGAGGAAGGGCACCTGGCGGGCGACCGCGTGCTGCAGGGGGTGACGGCCGAGGTGCGTGCGCACATCCGTGGGGGCGATTATCTGATCCGTCTGGGCGGCGAGGAATTTCTGATCATATTTCCGGGGATGCAGGCGGAGGAGGCCTATGCGCTGTCGGAGACGCTGCGACAGCGCATCCCGGCGGTGACGGACGGTCTGAGCCGTCGGCCGGTGACCACGAGTATTGGTTTGGCGCAGTACCGTCCGGGGGAGGCACTGGGCCAGTTGCTTGGCCGCGCGGATCATCTGATGTATGCCGCGAAAACAACTGGCAAAAACAAAGTCTGTACCGACATGGCGTCCTCGGGTCAGCCGACGGGCGCGACGGAATCCGCGGGCTGATGCGAGGTATACTCCAAGATAAATAGTGCGTGATTCGACCTCGGGGGGGACCGCCGTCGATCAGGCAGAGTGGTTTATGGGGGGCGTAGTTGGAGCTGATGAACGGGCCACCAGGTGAATTGGCGCAGCTGATCCAGGGGCTGGAGCCGATGTTGATGACCGCGAACGACGAGGCGTCTTTGCTCCGCGGCGTGCTGGAGGCGATGTCAATGCATCCGGGCATTGACGGTGGCTGGATTGGCCACCCTGGCCACGACGGCCAATTTCGCATTGACTGTGCCGTGGGCGCGATGGTTTCCGATTTCCTGGCGCTGGCCGCGCTGCGCATGGATGACGGTCCGATGGGTTCTGGACCGGCAGGGCTTGCCTGGCGCAGCGGGCAGACGAGCATTGTGACGGATTGGGCCACGGACGCGCGCGCTGAGCCGTGGCGAGCCTTGCCGCCGGGTTGGGGATCGTCCGTCACCCTGCCGCTACAGGGGGAGATGGGTACGCAGGGGGTTCTCGTACTCTACAGCCGTCGGGCCGACACATTCACACCTACTCAGGAGATGTTCCTGACGCATTTCGGACAAATGCTGGGGCTCGCGCTGAGCCGTTGTCGCACCCAAGCTTCGGCACAGGCTTATGCCTGCCTCCTCGATGCCATCGTCCGTACCCATGAAGGCATTGATCCGGACGCCGACGAAGCGGCTATAGCCGATCGGTTTGTCGGTATTCTTTACGATTCCGGTCTGTTTCCGATCCTCTGGGTGGCCCAAGTCGCCGGCGATGGCGACTTGGGCGTGATTGCGGGCAGGGGCGTTACCGATACGATGTCGTCGGTGTATCTGGAAGCCAAGCGTGTGGCGGCGGCCAAGGGCGCCACGATGATGATTGATCGCGTCATCGAGAGTGGCCAATCCATGTGGACGGACGACTATCTGCACGATCCAGTATTGCAATGGCCAGGGATGCAGGCATGGCGCGAGCATGTCACTGCGATTGGCATGACGCAGATTGCGATGAGTCCGATTTACGTGTCCGGACGCCTCTGGGGCGTACTGGTCGCGAACGGTCTGGTTCCGAACGGTACCGGGCAGACGCTGGATTTCAAGCGCCTCCTGCCCCTGCTGGAGCGTGGAGCAGGTACGTTGGGGACCGCCATCGAGCGTTATGCGCGCGAGCATATCCTGCATGAAACCTTGTCTCGGTTGGATCTTGAATCGCGCGCGATCGCCGCTGCGCAGCAGGGGATTTCGATCGCCGACATGCGTCAGCCAGGGCAGCCGCTCATTTTCGTCAATCCAGCCTTTACGCAGATCACGGGTTATACCGCGGCGGAAGTCCTCGGAAACAACGGTCGCTTGCTGCAGAGTAAGGGTACGGATGCGGCCGCGAGACGACGGTTACGGGAGGCGATAACGTCCCGCGAGCCGGTGACAGTGGTGCTGGAAAATCGTCGCAAGGACGGCACGATTTTCTGGAATGAGGTTTCCCTGTCGCCGGTGATCTCAGAAGGTGGGGAGTTGACGCATTACATTGGTCTGCAGAGTGACGTCACCGACCGCGTACGGGAGGAAAGTTACCGTCGGCAGATGACGAGTGTGGTCGAGTGCATGCAGGAAGGCATCGTGCTGACCGACGCGGATCTGCATATTCTGAACGTCAACCCGGCCTTCACGCAGATAACCGGATATGGCCGAGAGGAGGTGCTGGGCCAGACACCCGCGCTACTGCGCTCGGACCGCCACGGGCAAGATTTCTATGATGCGATGGCGCTCGAACTGAGCGAGTCGGGATGTTGGCAGGGCGAGATATGGAATCGCCGCCGCAACGGCGAGGTCTATCCCGAAATACTGAGCATCAGCGCCGTACGCGATAGTCAGGGCGTGATTCGCCATTACGCCGGTGTGTTTACTGACATCACGGGACTCAAGGAGCGCGAGCAGGCTCTGCAGCAGGCCGCCACGTGCGATTTTCTCACCGGGCTGCCGAATCGCTTTGCCCTTGACCAGCACCTGGAGGCCTGTTTGCCACGGGCATTACGCCAGCAGACGCTGCTGGCGATTGGTTTGCTGGATCTGGATGGCTTCAAGGCGATCAACGATACCTACGGCCACGACATCGGTGACATGTTGTTGCGTCAGCTTGCTGCGCGCCTGCGTCAGATATTGCGTAGTTCGGATTTCCTGGCACGCCTGGGCGGCGACGAGTTCGTGCTGCTGATGGAGGACATTCGCCGCTGGTCGGATGTCGAATTGCTGCTTGAACGTGTGGGCGCCGTATTTGACGCCCCATTTCGCGTGGGTGAGCACGAGGTCGATATCGGCGCGAGTTTGGGCCTGACGCTGTATCCGTTGGATGAATCCAGGCCCCGCGATTTGTTGAGGCATGCGGATCATGCCTTATATGCGGCCAAGGGGCGTGATCGCATCCGTAGTCTGTTTTATGCCCTGTACGCCTACAACCCAGAGGCCCACGAAACCGCCGAGCACACGAGCGACCCGACCTCCTTGCCGTCGCCTGCCAAGCGTTTGGCCCCACAGGATCTGGAGGTTTACTACCAACCCGTATTCGATTTGCCGTCGCAAACGATGAACGGCGTTGAGGCGCTGGCAAGGCTACACCACCGAGAGGGCACTTGGGGGCCTGACGATTTTCTGTCCCATTTGACGCCGGTGGACGTCCGACGCACCAGCTTCGTGGTGCTCGATCAGGCGCTTGCCCAGTTGCGGCGCTGGGATGATGAAGGGCTTTCGCTCGACGTTTCGGTCAATTTCGAGCCACTGGATTTACTGTCGCCAAGTACGGCGCTGGCACTGCAGTCGCGCCTGGAGGCCCACGATGTCGATCCGGCGCGGTTGACCATCGAAATTATCGACAGTGGCAAAATTTTTGCCGACCGCGCCATGAAGGAGCGCCTGGAAGCCATAAAGGCCCTGGGTGTCGGGCTCGCGCTCGATGATCTCGGCGGTGTCTACGCCAGTCTCGAGCAACTGCGAGGGCTCCCTTTCGACAGCCTGAAGCTCGATCGTACCTTCGGGATCGGCCTTGACCGGCGCCCCAGCGATCTGCGCTTCCTGCTGAGCCTGATCGATCTGGCGCAAAGCCTTGGGGTTTCGCTCGTGGTGGAGGGTATCGACTCGGCCGAGTCGTTGGCCGCGGTTCAGGCCCTAGGCGTGACCCGTGTGCAAGGCTATTTCCTCGCCCCGCCGATGGCCGGCGAAGGGGTGCCGCGTCTGCGTACAGAAGCTTCCGCTGTGCAGGCTTCCGATCCGCTGATCCCGGCCTATGCGGGACACCTGATCTGGGTGCGAGGCTTGCGTAGCCGGTTGCAGGGGGCCGTCGACGGATGGATGGCGAGCGATGAATCGCCAATGCGATCCGTCGCCGCGCGCTTGCCGGGTTTATGCGGTTTGCTGGATCGTTATCCCCCGTTACTCGCCGATACCGCGGCCTCGACGTTGCCTCCGGAGGCCGCGGTATTGCTGATCGATACCGTCGAGCGCGAGATCATGCACACACTGGACAAGTTGTACGAGCCCGTGGCAGCAGGGTGATCTCGGCGGGATTCCGGCGTGCGCTCAGGTGGCGTATCCTGCCTGCCCCAATCGAACGATCACAACACCTTGTGAACAAGCCCCTTGCTCCAGATGCCACCTCTTCTCCCAATAGCCAGGGGATCAGTCCCGCACTGGTATTGGCCATGGCCATCGCCACCGGCGTTACCGTTGCCAATATCTATTACGCACAGCCGCTGCTCGATACCTTGGCCAAGGCCTTCGATGTACCGATTCACACCGCCGGACTCATCGTCACCGTCACCCAACTGGGTTATGCCGCTGGACTGATGTTCCTTGTGCCTCTCGGAGATATGATCGAGCGCCGCCGCCTGGTGGTGACGGTCACACTGCTGACCAGCGTGGCGCTCGTCGGCGCGGCGCTGGCTCCTAGCATTGAGCTGTTTTTCGCCGCCTCGCTGGCGATCGGCGTCACTTCCGTGGTGGTACAGATCCTCGTGCCCTTTGCCGCGCATCTCGCCGCCGACCATGCGCGCGGACGCGTGGTGGGCCGAGTGATGAGTGGTTTGTTGCTCGGCATCCTGCTGGCGCGCACGGTGTCCGGTCTGATGTCGGATGCCTTCGGTTGGCGCAGCATGTTTTGGCTTGCGGCTGGCGTGATGTTGATTCAGGCCGCAGTGCTCGCGCGCGTGCTGCCCCGCGATCCTGGCAAGGCACAGGTTTCCTATCCGGCCTTGCTGCGCTCGGTGCTACATCTGTTGCGCGACGAGCCGGTGTTGCGCCGACGCATCGTGTACGGTTTTTGCGTATTCGCCAGCTTCAGCGCCTTATGGACCGCCTTGCCCTTTTTGCTTGCGGCACCGCCCTTCGGGTACAGCCTCGCGCGCATTGGCGCCTTCGGCCTGCTTGGTGTGGCCGGTGCGATGGCGGCCTCGTTCGCTGGGCATTTGCATGATCGCGGCTATGCCCGTGTCGCGACCGGTGGTTTCATCGCGCTGGTCATGCTGGCCTTCGCGCTAATGGGGCTGTTTCCGCACGCACTGGCGGCGCTGGTGGTCGGTATCGTGGTGCTGGATCTTGGCGTGCAGGGCACCCAGATTCTGAACCAGAGCGCGATCTATCAGCTCAGCCCAGAGGCGCGCAGCCGCCTGACTACGGCCTACATGACCTGCTATTTCGCGGGTGGCGCAGCCGGTTCCGCGGGCGCGGCCTATGCTTATAGTCTCGCGGGTTGGGTCGGCGTATCTTGGATCGGCGCCACGCCGCCATTGCTGGCGTTACTCTACTGGCTGACGGAACGTCGCCAGTGAGATGTCTATTCAAATAGCAGTTTAACCGGAGTGACCCATGAGCCTGCAACTCTGGCTGATCTATGCCACGACGGTGTTCGTCCTGAGCATGATTCCCGGCCCGTGCATGCTGCTCGCGGCGACCCATGGTATGCATCATGGCGTGCGCCGTACCCTAGCCACGACCTTCGGCGCGATATCCGCGCTGATCCTGATGATGCTGGCCTCGGCCGTTGGCTTGGGTGCGTTGCTCGCGACCTCTGAGCCGGCCTTCGTGGCCATCAAGTGGGCGGGCGCCGCCTATCTGGTCTACCTTGGCATCAAGACTTGGAGAACGGTCGGTGAGTCTGTCGGGCTGAAACAGCCTGGGATGGGCGCGCCGCATCGGTCGCTCTGGCAGCTCTACCGGCAAGGTTTTTGGGTGGCCGCGAGCAATCCCAAAGCCATTGTCTTCTTCGGCGCGTTGTTTCCCCAGTTCATCGATCCTGCACGCCCGCAATTCATGCAGTACGCGATCCTCTGTGGCACCTTCGTAACCTTCGAGAGCGCCTGGCAAATGGCCTATGCCTTCGGCGGCACGCATTTGGCCGCGTGGTTCGGCAAGGCGGGCCGTGGCACACTCTTCAATCGGCTGAGCGGTGGCCTGTTCGTGGGGCTCGGGGTATTGCTCTCGACGGTACATCGAACCTGAATATTTCGGGCGATGTCCTGAGCGGTGTGCCCGGTATTCAACTCGGGGCTTCGACCCAGACCGCGTGGATGTTGACGAATTCGCGGATGCCGTAGATCGACAGCTCACGCCCATAGCCAGAATGGCGAATGCCGCCGAAGGGCATGCGCGGGTCCGACTTCGACATACTGTTGACGAAGGCGGCGCCGGACTCGATTTCGTGCGCTGCGATGCGCTCGCCACGTGCGAGGTCTCGCGTCCACACCGAGCCGGAGAGCCCGAATTCGGTGGCGTTGGCCACGCGGATCGCCTCAGCTTCGTCGGGTACCCGGATCAGCGTGGCGACCGGGCCGAACAATTCTTCCGACCATGCGGCCATGCCGGCTTCAACGCCCGCCAGCACGGTGGGCGGGTAAAATGCGCCGGGCCCTGTGGGCACCTCGCCACCAGCCAGGATGCGCGCGCCGGCGCGCGCGGTGCGTTGCACCTGATCGGCCAACTCATCACGCAGATCGACGCGCGCCTGCGGGCCGACCTGGGTTGCCGCGTCCATCGGATCGCCCATGCGCAGCCGGTGAACCGCTTCGACGAAACGTCGCTCGAAGTCGTCGTAGACCGCGTCGACCACGATGAAGCGCTTGGCTGCGATGCAGCTTTGGCCGCTGTTCTGGAAGCGCGCCGTGATGCCGGCCTCCACCGCGCGGTCCAGATCAGCGTCCTCGAGCACGATGAAGGGATCGGAGCCGCCGAGTTCCAGCACGCATTTTTTCAGCGCGCGACCAGCTTCCGCTGCCACCGCGCGTCCGGCACGCACACTGGAGGTGATGCTGACCGCGGCGATGCGCGGGTCGTGAATCGCTGCGGTGGTCTCGGGGATGTCGATCAACAAGCTGCGGAATAGGTGTTCAGGGAAGCCGGCCTCGCGGAACAGCGTCTCGATCGCCAGGCTGGAGCCGAACACATTGGGTGCGTGCTTGAGTACTGCGCCGTTGCCCGCCATCAGCGTCGGTGCGGCGAAGCGCAGGACCTGCCAAAACGGATAGTTCCACGGCATGATGGCCAGCACCACGCCCATCGGACGGAAATTGACGAAGCTGCGATGAGCCTCGGTCTCGACCGTTTCGGGTGTCAGGAAGGCCTCGGCATGGTCGGCGTAGAAGCGGCAGACCCAGGCGCATTTTTCGATCTCGGCGATGCCTTGCGCATGGAGCTTGCCCATCTCGTGGCTCATCAATGCGGCGTATTCGGCCTTGCCGGCGAGTAGCTGGTCGGACAGCGCATGCATTCGCTGTGCGCGTGCCGCGAAGGACATCTTGGCCCAGGTGCGCTGGGCTTCGACGCAGCGGTTGAGGGCATCGTCGACCTGCACCCCGGTCATGGCCGCGTAGGTCGCGACCGTTTCTCCGGTCGCGGGGTTAATGCTGGGAAATGACATGGAAACTCCTCGGTTTGCGGTCCGCCTCAGATGAGGCAGGTCTTCGCAGTCAGTTCATCGGTCAGCACGCGCGCGTTTTCGCTGTAGTCCACGGGCACCTCGATTAGCTGTACGCCGCCGAGCGCGAAGCAGCGTTCGATCAGCGGTGCCAATGCGTTGCCATCGGTGACGCGATGGCCGCCAGCGCCGTAGCTCTCGGCGTAACGCACGAAGTCCGGGTTGCCGAATTGCAGCCCCCAGTCGGCATGCCCGGAGACGGCTTGTTTCCAGCGGATCATGCCGAATGCATCGTCACGCAGCACTAGTATCACGAGATCGATGCCGAGTCTAACGGCGGTTTCGAGTTCCTGGCTGTTCATCATGAAGCCGCCGTCGCCGCAGACCGAGAGCACGCGCGTGTCCGGGTTAAGCAAGGCCGCCAGGATGGCGGAGGGCAGCCCGGCACCCATGGTGGCCAGCGCATTGTCCAGCAGTAGTCCATTGGGGTGATCGGTCAGGTAATTCCGTGCGAACCAGATTTTGTACATGCCATTGTCGAGCGTGACGATGCCGTCCTCGGGGATGGCGCGGCGTACGTCGGCGACGATGCGCTGTGGCGCGAGCGGGAAGCGCGAGTCGTCGTTGAGATCGCTGATATGCGCGAGGACCTCTTCGCGCATGCGCATAAAATAGTTGAAGTCGTGATGGGGAGAGGGTTCGATACGCTCGGCCAAATGCTCGAAGGTGGCGGCGATGTCGCCGATCAGTTCAAGCTGGGGAAAGTACACCTCGTCGACGACCGCGCTGCTGAAGTTGACGTGGATTGCGCGGGCGCCGTTGGGGATCATCAGGAACGGCGGTTTCTCCACCACATCATGCCCGACGTTGATCACCAGGTCGGCGCGGTCGATGGCGCAGTGGACGTAGTCGCCGGCGGAGAGTGCGGCGGTTCCGATATAGCGTGGGTGGGATTCGCCGATGATGCCTTTGCCGAGCTGCGTGTTGAAGTATGGAATGCCGGTTTTGTCGACGAAGCTGCGCAAGGGCTCGATGATGCGCTTGCGGTTGGCGCCCGCACCGATCAGCAATAGCGGGCGGCATGCCGTCGCGATCATCTCCACGGCCCAGTCCAGCGCCTGCGGATCGGGCGCTGGCCGACGCGGGATAGCGATATCGAAGAGGTGGGCTTCGGGCACGATCTCGCCCGCAACATCCTCCGGCAGCTCTAGGAGGACCGCGCCGGGGCGTTCCTCCTGCGCTACGCGGAAGGCCTCGCGCACCAGTGCGGGAATGGTGTGTGCGGACACGATCTGGCGTGCCGATTTGGTGATCGGCCGCATCATCTCCACCACATCGATAATTTGAAACCGCCCCTGCTTGCTCTTCTTGATGGGTTTTTGGCCGGTGATCATCAACATCGGCATCGCGCCGAGCTGACCGTAGGCAGCGGCGGTGACCAGATTAGTCGCACCGGGGCCAAGCGTTGCCAGGCAGACGCCCGGTCGTCCGGTCAGCCGGCCATAAGTGGCGGCCATGAAGCCGGCTGCCTGCTCGTGGCGGGTGAGTATTAAGCGAATGGATGATTGTCTAAGGGCTTCCAGCAGGTCCAGGTTTTCTTCTCCGGGAACACCGAATACGTATTCGACGCCTTCATGTTCGAGCGCGCGGACGAGCAGTTCGGCGGCCTTGATTTCATGATATTGCTGCATCGTGTACCCCGTGGTCTGGCAGGTTATGAAGGTTTGCCTGTGAGTCGTGCGTATGCCTAGGCTTGGTTTTGTTGAGGCGGGGGGTGACGCTCGGCCAAGGATACGGGCATAAGTGCGCCGCCAACGAGCAAGCAGTGGCGTCGCTCCAGCGCGAGTGGATGGGCCACGCCGCAACTGTGGGCGATCATCTCCAGTCCGTGGCGCATCTCGGCGACGTAATTGGCTACGCGCACGGCCTTTTCCCGCGGATTGAGGCCGCGTTGCAGGCGTTCGTTGTGGGTTGTGATGCCGGTGGGGCAGGTGTTGCGGTTGCAACGCAGCGCTTGGATGCAGCCGAGGGCGAACATGAAGCCGCGTGCGCTGACGACGAAATCGGCTCCGGCACAGAAGGCCCATGCCATTTCGACCGGCGTGACGAGCTTGCCCGAGGCGATGACCCGTACGCGTTCGCGCAAGCCATGCCGCGCAAGTGCGTCGACTACGGCTGGCAGGGCGAGGCGGATGGGCAGGCCCATAGCGTCGATCAAGGCGAGAGGGGCCGCTCCGGAACCACCCTCGGCCCCGTCCACCGTGATGAAATCGGGGGCTGCGTCCGGGCCGCGCGCACGGATCTCAATACAGAGCTCGTTCAGCCAGGCCGGGTCGCCGACGACGCACTTGACGCCGGTTGGTTTGCCGGTGATCCCGCGCACGCGGCCAATGAAATCGAGCAATTCACCCGTCGTGCCGACTTCGGGGTGTCGATTGGGGGAAATCGAGTCGGTATCCGGCGAAATACCGCGGATGCGCGCAATTTCCTCGGTCACCTTGGCTGCTGGCAGAATGCCGCCCTTGCCCGGTTTGGCGCCCTGGCTGAGTTTGATTTCGATCATGCGTACTTGTTCGTGGGCCGCGACCTCGCGCAGGCGTGCTTCGTTCAGTGTGCCGTCTGGTTCACGCACGCCGTATTTGGCCGTGCCGATCTGGAACACGATGTCGCAGCCGCCTTCCAGGTGGTACGGCGACAGGCCGCCTTCACCCGTGTTCAGCCAACAACCCGCTAGCGCTGCGCCGCGCGAAAGGGCGCGTACCGCGGGGGTGGAGATAGCGCCATAGCTCATGCCGGAGATGTTGATCAGCGAAACGGCTGTGTAGGGTTGTGGACAGTTCGGGCCGATGACCCTCGGTGGTGCGGGGTGGGCGTCGTGTTCCTGCACCGGAAAGGGGGCATTGACGAACAATAGGGTGCCGTTCTGCAGCAATGGCTGTGTCGAGCCGAAGGCGACGGTGTTGTTGCCGCCCTGGGCGGAGCGATAGACCCATTCGCGTTCGGTGCGGTTGAAGGGCAGTTCCTCGCGATCCAGGGCGAAGAAGTACTGCCGGAAAAATTCGCCGAGCTTGGTGAAGATCGTGCGAAAGCGGCCGAGAACGGGGAAGTTGTGGCGAACCGCATTGGTCGTCTGCGAGAGGTCGATTACGAATAACGCGACGATGACGAGGGCGGCGAGGCCGACGACCAGGATGAAGGTGGTGGCTAGAATGTCGGGCGTGCGCCGAATGATGTCGATAAGTGGATCCAAGGCGCCGGTCCTCGCTGTGGGGGCGGGGATGCCGATCGGCCAGGAGGCCGGATCACCATCCAATCGACTGATGCATGAATCAGTCTTGTCGATTAGAGGGTGGGGTCTGCTTTTGGTTCGTTCGCATCGTCTCGGTTTTGCGCGAACATGAGTTCGTGGGGGGCAGTGGGCGGCTGAAATAGTAGCCCTGGTACTGATCGCAGTGCTGTTCACGGAGAAAGTCGAGCTGCTGTCGAGTTTCGACACCCTCCGCCACCACGCGGATTTTGAGGCTGTGTGCCATGGCAATAATCGCCTTGACCAGTGCTTCGTCATCGTGGTCGTTGACCAGATCGCGCACGAAGGATTGGTCGATTTTGAGCTTGTCCACCGGGAACCGTTTGAGATAGCTGAGGCTGGAATAGCCGGTGCCGAAATCGTCCAGCGAGAACTCGACGCCCATGTCTTTGAGGCTTTGCAGCATGCGGATGGATGAGTCCAGGTTTTCCATGATCACGCTTTCGGTGATCTCCATGCCGAGGCGTTGCGGGTCGATGCCGGTGCGCTCGATGATGTGTGTGAAACGCTTGACCAGATCACCCTGCCGGAACTGCCGCGGCGAGAGGTTGACGACGACACGGCCGGAGAACTGCTTGGTCTTGTCCCATTCGCGGATCTGGCGGCAGGCGGTTTCGAGCACCCATTCGCCGATCGGCAGGATCAGGGACGAGTCTTCGGCGACCGGGATGAAGCGTGCCGGCGAGACCACACCCATGACCGGGTGGGTCCAGCGCAGCAGCGCCTCGACGGCCATGATTTCCCCGCTGGCCAGCGATACGATGGGTTGATAGTGCAGCGATAGTTCGTTGCGTTCGAGCGCTCGCCGCAGATTGTTTTCCAGCATCAGTCGGTCGGCGGCCTTGGCGTCCATTTCCGGCGAGTAAAAGCGGTAGTTGTTCCGTCCGGAGGCCTTGGCCTGATACATCGCGGTGTCGCTATTCTTGAGCAGGGCGGTGACGTTGTGTCCGTCCTCCGGGTAGATCGCGATGCCGAGGCTGGCGCCGCTGTGTAATTCGTGGCCTTCGATGGTGTAGGGCTCGGTCAAGGTGTTGATGATCTTTTGTACCGCCGTGGCGGCATCGTCCGGATGCTCGATGCGCGAGAGGATCACGATGAATTCATCGCCGCCCTGACGCGCGACCGTATCTTCTTCGCGCAGACAACCTTTTAGACGGATGGCCACGGAGCGCAGCAGGGTGTCGCCGAGGGTGTGACCCAGCGAGTCGTTGATGGTTTTGAAGTCGTTGAGATCAATGTAGATCACCGCGAAGCGCTCGCGGCGTCGATGATTGGCGTGTATCGCGTGTTTGATACGATCTTCGAGCAGGGTGCGGTTTGGCAGATCGGTCAGCGGATCGTGCGAGGCGATGTGCAGGATGCGTGCCTCGGTTTCCTTTCGCCGGGTGATGTCTTGCAGGGCGAGGATGAATTTGTGACGCCCGGCGAGCACCATGTCGCTGATACGGGCCTCGACGGGCAGTTCCTGTCCATTGCGGCGGATGGCTGTGAGTTCGAAGCTGCTGGGTGGCGTGCCCAGGTCGCGACGGGCGACGTGGTGCTCGATGCGTTCACGGTACTCGGGATGGTTGCCCGGGTTGATGAGATCGAGCATGTTGCCGCCGAGCAGTCCGCCGGGCGGGTAACCAAACAATCGCTCGGCTACCGGGTTGAGGGATTCGATGGTGCCATCCTCGGCGAGGGTGATGAGGCCTTCGTCGATGTTGTCGAGTATGGTGCGCGTCCTCGTTTCGCTATCGCGCAACCGTTCGCTGGCATGGCGCGCTTCACGCTCCGAAATGGCCAGCTTGCGAACCAGCGGATTGACCAGCCAGTAAAGCATCAATAGTCCGGCGGCGAGGAAGAACAGCAGCATGTAGCTGACCTCGCGCACCTGTTCGTAGATGGGGGCATACAGCTCGTCGGTGTCGACCTTGAGGACCATGCCCAGGCCTAGTTGGCCTAGCGGAGCATAGGCCGCGACGACCTCGCGGCCGCGGTAGTCTCGGGTCGTGGTGAGCCCGGTTTCACCCTCGAAGGCATAGGCCATGGGGAGTCTGCGACCATTTTGCACGAGAGGGACGTCGAGATAGACCCGGCGACTCAGTGCCGCAGGGAAGCATTGCATACCGCTATTGGCATTGCCGCAGACGACCAGTTCGCCGGTCTTGCCGAGGGTTTGGGTGTCGCGCAACATCCGGGTCAGTTCGGGCAGCCTCGATTCGGTCAGCACGTAGCCGACCAGCCGATGTCGGGCATCCAGCATGGGGCGTTCCTGGGAGAGGACGAAGCCGGAATCGCTCCACATCAGGTGTACTGCGGTATCCAGTCGTAGCGGCACGGTCAGTTCCGGGTGCACGGCGGCAATGCCGGCGGCGGCGGCCGTGTGCCGGTCGGGCATGCTGAACCGTATCAGCGAGAAGCCGGTGGGCAGCAGAGTGTCGGCGGCGAGCTGCAGTGACTTGATGGCCTTGAAGTCATCGGGGTTTGCGTCCAGTTGCTTGAGCTGCGCGATGATGAAAGGCCGCGTGGCAACCAATTGATTGGCATCGAGCCTTTGCTGAATTTTGGCGTCGAACAGGTGGGTGCGGCTTTCAAGAGACAGTAGCAGGCTGCGATTGACGATGCGTTCCGCTTGGTGCTCCATGACCAGGAAAATGGAGAGGCTGGCCACCAGCGTCAGGGTGACGAGAATCAGGCCTGCAATAATACTGATGCGACGTTCACGCCGTTTACGGGTGTGCATCCAGGGGGCGCGCCTCTTGTGGTCGGTCAGCCTACAATTCTGATTGCTCTTATGAATTGACTATAGCACGCGCTGGAAAATCCCCTCGTTAGGCACGATGGTCGTTTTTAGGTATTCGCGAAGCGCCCACTTTGATAGTCCTCGAAGGCTTGGCGGATTTCATCCATGGTGTTCATCACGAAGGGCCCGCGCCGCGCAATGGGTTCGTTGAGAGGGGCACCGGCAATATAGAGAAAGCGCGCCTCTTCACCATCGGCTTTGAGCTCGAGCGTACCATCGCCCTCGATGATCACCAGTTGTCCGCGTTTTGCGTATCCCCCCTGGCCGTCCTGCAGTTCACCGTCGAGTACGAGCAGAAAGCTGGCTTGGCCCGCAGCTTCATGACGCGAAAATCCCCCGTTCGCTGCGAGTTCGACATCAAGATAGGTGACCTCGGTCAGCGTCTCGGCTGCGCCAGCCGTGCCCGCATGCGAGCCCGCGATGACGCGTACGCGAGCGTCACCGTCTTGCAGCACGGGAATGCGTTCCGGGGCGATGTCCTGGTAGCGTGGTGCGTGCAGCTTGAGCTTGGCTGGTAGATTGACCCAAAGTTGGTAACCCCACATCAGACCGGATTCCATTTCCGGCATTTCGCTGTGAATAATGCCGCGTCCGGCAGTCATCCACTGGACGGCACCGGGCGTCAACAGACCTTCCATGCCAGTGGAATCGCGGTGGCGCATGCGTCCGTGCACCATGTAGGTCACGGTTTCGAAGCCTCGGTGGGGATGCGGTGGGAAGCCGGCAATGTAGTCGTCTGCCTGCTCGGTGCGGAATTCGTCGAGCAGCAGGAAGGGGTCGATTTCCTCAAGCCCCGGACGCGCAATATAGCGCTTGAGACGGACGCCGGCGCCGTCGCTGGCGTCCATGCCTTCGAGAATTCGTGCGAATTTGCGATGTTTGTCTGACATGGGGAATCTCCTGAGGGCAGGGCGGGTTTTCACCCGCGCCGCCCGATCACGTTGTACGGTTACGCGGCCACGTACGCAGGGTAATCGATGTAACCTTTTTCGCCGCCGACATAGAAAGTGTCTTGGTCGGGTTCGGCCAGGGGGGCCCCGGTCGCAAAGCGCGCAGGCAGGTCCGGGTTGCTGATGAACAGTCGGCCGTAGGCGACCAGATCGGCGTGCCCCTGCGCGATCACTTCATTGCCGCGTGCCTGGTCGAAACCATTGTTGATCATCAGGGTGCCGTGGTAGCGCGGACGATAGTGCTGGGCCACGTGTGGGACCATATTGGGCATTTCGTCCACCGGGGCGAAGGGCTCCATCAAGTGGAGGTAGGCGAGCGCATAGTCGTTGAGACGTTCGATGACGTAATCGAATTGCGCACGGTTGTCACTCCCGGCGCCGATGTTGAACAGCCCGCTGGGAGATAGCCGGATGCCGACACGGTCGGCGCCCCAGATTGCGGTCACGGCATCCAGCACCTCGAATACGATGCGTGCGCGATTTTCGATGTTGCCGCCGTACTCGTCGGTACGTTGGTTGCTCGAATCGATGAGGAATTGATTGAGCAGATAGCCATTCGCGGCGTGTACTTCGATGCCGTCGAACCCTGCTTCCAGGGCGCAGCGTGCGGCGCGCACGTAGTCCTCGATGATGCCCTTGATCTCGCTATGATCCAGTGCTCGCGGCGTGACTGTCGGCTTCTGGCTGAAATCGGGCGCGTACAGCGTGGTTTCCGGGTTGACGGCCGAGGGCGCCACCGGTAGTTCGCCAGCATGGAAGTCTGGTAGGGAGATGCGCCCGACGTGCCAGAGTTGGCAGAAGATGTGCCCGCCTGCTGCGTGTACGGCATCGGTGACGTGGCGCCAGCCGGCCACTTGCGCATCCGAATAAATGCCGGGTGTGTTCGGGTAACCCACGCCCTGGGGCGAGATCTGGCTGGCTTCGGTGATGATCAGGCCGGCACCTGCGCGCTGGGTGTAGTAGGTGGTGTGTAGTTCGGTCGGCGCGTGTTCGGGATTGGTCGCGCGATTGCGCGTCAGCGGCGACATGGCGACGCGGTTGGGTAAATTGTAGCGGCCGAGTTTGACCGGGTTGAGCAGGGCTTGATCGGACATGTGCGACTCCTTGGAGCGTGTGAAGGCATCGGGTCGTGTTCCCGTGCCGGGCATGATGTCGGGTTAAATCGTAATATCTAGGAACATAGATGTATGCGTTCGGTTCCAGGCCAGCCCCGTCAGGGCTCAAATTTGGCCGGTGAAGAAATCTCCGAGTGCGCGCAGCGTCGCTTCGTTGCGGCGGTAGTAGGTCCATGGGCCTATACGTCGTGCCTCCACGAGTCCCGCGCGCTGCAGCAGGCTGAGGTAGCTGGAGACGGTGGATTGCGAAAGTCCGAGTTTTTCCTGGATCGCACCTACGCAGACCCCGTGTTCGTGCACGCGGCTGAGTGTTTCGTGGCCAGCGAAGTGGCGTTCCGGCTCCTTGAGCAGATCGAGTATCTGCAGGCGGGAGGCGTTTGAGAGCGCCTTGAATACGGTGACGTGATCCATGGGGGGCCAGTATACGCCAAGGTGGCGTAATATCGAAATATCTAGATATTTGTTTTTATGGTCTCGTTGATTGAGCCGGCTGGCTGAAGGATGATGCGCTTGCGGTTCGATGGCGAGGTTTAGATGACCGAGGCGGTTTTGATACTGGCGATAGTGCTCTGCTTTGGGGGCATGTTTTCGCTCTGGCGTGGTTGGCGTCACCTCGTTGCTAGGCGTCCATTGCGTGCGGGTGGGAGAGGGAGTATCGGATTGATACTGCTCGCCGTCGCGACCCTGGCGAGTCTTGCGGCATTGGATTTGGCGGGTTATCAGCGGTTGACGGCCGAGCGGCCGGTCGCGGTGATCCGCTTCGCTGCAGCCGGCCCGGCCACATACACCGCCCGCCTGACTACGGCATTCGGGGAAACAGCGAGCTACCGGCTGCTTGGGCAGGACTGGCGTCTGGACGCACGCGTGCTCAAATGGCGGGCCTGGGCCACGTTGCTTGGTTTCGAGCCTTTGTATCAGCTGCGCCGTCTGTCTGGGCGTTATGCATCGGTGGCAGATGCGCAAAGCCGGCCGCATACGGTCTATGCCATTGGACATGACCGTGGCCTCGACGTATGGATGTGGGCGCGCCGGCTGCACTTGTCCTTCGTCGATGCGGTGTATGGCAGTTCGGTCTACCTGCCGATGGCTGCCGGCGCCGAGTATCGCGTCAGTCTCGGCCCTACGGGGCTGATTGCCCGGCCGGAGAACGAGGCCGCGCGCCAGGCGGTAGCCGGCTGGCGCTGAGTTGTCAGATCCACAGCGCGCGTGGACCGAAATACGCCATGTCCTTGGTTCGCCGTGCAAGATCGGAAAACAGACTCGCGGAAGGATCGGTGCAATAAGTCATGCTGATGAGTACGCGGCGTTCGTCTGCCGCCAGCGGCGTGACGCGATGTAATACCCGGCAACCTTCAAAGATCACCAAGGTGTTGGGGGGCGTGGGAACGGCCACCGTTTCGCCGGCTTGTCGTGCGTGGAGGGTGGCCGAGGAGAGTCCACCGGGTGCCCGACCTTGATTTTCCACGGACAGGAGCACGGTGAAGTGGCGGCCCTGATAGAAGTCGTAGTCGTAGTGCCAGCCGATATGGTCGCCGGGGCGTTCGTAAAGGAGCACCGAACAGGCGCTTTGGTCGCCGACAGGGACCGGTACCAGAAGCTCGCCGACGATGCGTGAGCACAATGCCTGCAGGTCCGCTGACAGATAAAATCCGATGACCTCTGGCGCAACCGCAAGCAAGGTATCGTAGGACAGAGTGCCGCCGCGCTTGTGCCCAGGAATCAGACTGCGGTCGGCGGTGTGGCCCGCGAGGCCTGCCTCGCGCAGGGCGACAAAATTCGCCGGCGGCAGGCAGTTCGGGATGCTGGCGAGGTGTTCGGCAAAATCAGGGGGATCGCTCGCGAGGTTCGGGGCGGGATGGCTGTCCTGCCAGGCTTGAATTGCCGGCATGGCCTTGGAGACACGGCTGAGCCGGGTTTGCTGCCGGGAAAAGCGAAGCCAGGCGTAGGCCAGACCGAGTGTGGACAGGGTAAAGCCGAGGGCGAGAAACATGGCATACTCCGGGCGCTGATGAACAAGGCAGAGCCGATTTTCAGGATGACCAAATTACCGGATGCGTTTTACAGAAATGTAACCACGCGGGCGAATAGATGCGTTTCGATGTCATCGTAATCGGTGCCGGTGCGGCCGGTATGATGTGCGCCGCCGAGGCCGGTATCCGCGGAAGGCGTGTTCTGCTTGTCGATCATGCCGAGCGCATCGGCGAGCGCATCCGCGTCTCCGGTGGCGGGCGTTGCAATTTCACCAACCGAGAGGTTGGTCCGGAGAATTACCTTTCCCGCAACCCTCATTTTTGTCGCTCGGCACTCGCGCGCTTCACCCCCTGGGATTTTATCGCCCGTGTCGAACGGCGTGGCATCGCTTACCACGAACGCGATCACGGGCAGCTGTTTTGCGACGATACGGCCCAGGCGATCATTGATCTGTTGCGCGGCGACTGTGACGAAGCTGGCGTGCAGTGGGCGCAGCCTTGTGCAGTGCAACGTGTGCGACATTTGGGTGTTGTGGGAGAAGAGCGCTTCGAGGTCGAAACCGATGAGGGTATCTTCAGAACGACTTCGTTGGTGATCGCGACCGGGGGGCTGGCGGTGCCCAAAATGGGGGCGACACCCTTCGGTTATCGCCTGGCTGAGCAGTTCGGTTTGCCTGTGGTGCCGCCGATGGCGGCGCTGGTGCCGCTCGCGTTGCCGCCCGAGATGTTGGCGCAGCTCAAGCCGCTTTCCGGGGTGTCCGTGGCAGCGGCAGCGCAGGCGCCACCCGCCTCGCCAGAATTTCGGGAGGCCGTGTTGTTAACCCATCGGGGCGTATCGGGTCCCGCCATCCTGCAAGTATCGAGTTATTGGCAGTTCCAGGCCGCCACGGGGGCTCAAGGGCCGGTGCATGTCGATCTGCTGCCGGGCGAGGATGCCGCTGGTTGGCTGGCGGGACGGCAGCGTTCGCGAGCGTTGTTGTCCACCTTGCTGGGAGAACGTCTGCCGAGGCGTTTCGCCCAAGCATGGTGCGCGCTTGCCGGCGGCGATCGGCCACTCGATACCTATGCATTGCGCGATCTCGAAGCGCTGGGTGACAGGCTCAACGCCTGGTCGCTTACACCCTCGGGCACGCTTGGTTATGCCAAAGCGGAGGTGACGCTGGGTGGTGTCGATACCGATGCGCTTTCATCCAAGACGATGGAGGCTCGCGAGATACCGGGCCTTTACTTCGTCGGCGAGGTAATCGATGTCACGGGTTGGTTGGGCGGCTATAATTTCCAGTGGGCGTGGTCTTCCGGCTGGGTAGCCGGACAATTCGCCTGAGTCCCCCCGGTCTTCCGGGGTGCAATCGATTTGAAATAAACCGCGAATTGACCGGCCTGTTCGGATACAATGCGCGCCCTTGTTCTTATTGGCCCGCGTTTTTTATGACCCGGGCCCTCGCCAGTAGGCCCGCCGATGTCCGCAGTTCCCCCCAGCGCTTTGCCGATCTGGCGCTCGCGCCCGCCATCCTTAAGGCCGTTGAAGAAATCGGCTACGAGGCGCCTTCGCCAATTCAGGCGCAGAGCATACCGCCGTTGCTGGAAGGCCGCGATTTGATCGGTATGGCGCAGACCGGCACAGGCAAGACCGCGGCCTTCGCGCTGCCGCTGCTCAGCCGACTTGACCTCTCCCGAGCAGAGCCACAGATTCTGGTGCTGACACCCACCCGCGAGCTGGCGATTCAGGTCGCTGAGGCGATGCAGACCTATGCACGCCATCTCAAGGGATTCCACATCCTGCCCGTGTACGGTGGCCAGGGTATGGATACGCAGTTGCGACAGCTGCGTCGCGGCGCACATGTCATCGTCGGTACGCCGGGGCGAGTCCAGGATCATCTACGTCGGCGCACGCTTTCGCTCGCAGGTCTATCGGCGTTGGTATTGGATGAGGCCGACGAGATGTTGCGCATGGGTTTCATCGACGACGTCGAGGCGATCCTGACGCATACGCCGGCCAAACGTCAGGTGGCATTGTTCTCGGCTACGATGCCCGATGCCATCCGACGGGTGGCACGCACCCATCTGCGCGACCCGGTAGAAATTCGTATCCAGTCGAAAACGACCACAGTGGCGACCATCAATCAGCGTTATTGGCTGGTCAGTGGTGCGCATAAACTCGACGCGTTGACGCGCATGCTTGAGGTCGAGGATACCGACGCGCTAATCATTTTCGTGCGCACCAAGACCGCTACGGCAGAGCTGGCAGAGAAGCTTGAAGCACGCGGTTATGCTTGTTCGGCACTCAACGGTGACATGAACCAGCAGCAGCGCGAGAAGACCGTTGAGCGTCTTAAGTCGGGTGGCTTGGACATCGTGGTGGCAACCGACGTCGCCGCACGCGGTCTGGATGTGCCACGTATTAGTCATGTGATCAATTACGACATTCCAAACGATACCGAGGCTTATGTGCATCGTATCGGCCGGACCGGCCGGGCGGGGCGCAAGGGTGAGGCGATCTTGTTCGTGGCGCCAAGGGAAAGGCGTATGTTGCGCTCGATCGAAATCGCCACAAGTCAGCCGATTTCGCAAATGCAGCTGCCGAGTCAGGAGGCTATTGCCGACCGTCGCGTGGCGCAGTTCAAGCAGCAAATCAGCGAGGCGCTCGAATCACAGGAATTAGCGCCTTTCGAGACGTTGGTCGAGTCCTATCAGGCCGAGCACGACGTCGGCCCGGCCGAGATTGCCGCGGCGCTGGTCTATTTGCTGCAGCGAGAGCGGCCGCTGTTCGCGCCGGTAAGACCCGCGAACTCGCCATCGGCTGCGCCCCGGCCCGAACCTAGGGTAAGTGAATCGTCGGCAGGTGATGCCTCGGCCAAGAAGCGTTCCGCCAAGCGCGACGTCCCGAGCATGATGCGTTACCGTCTGGATGTCGGTCGCGAACATGGTGTGCAGCCCAAGCACATCGTTGGCGCGATCGCCAATGAGGCCGGCGTGGAGAGTCGCCATATCGGTCAGATCAAACTGTTCGACGATTACAGCACCGTGGAATTACCCGAGGGCATGCCGAAGGACATCTTCAGGCACTTGCAGAAGGTGTGGGTATGCGGCCGGCCGCTGCAGATCAGCGAATTTGGCGGCGGCGATACGACAGGGGAGGCCCCTGCGCGCAAGCGTTCGGCTGCGGCGTCGCCGCGGCCGAAGGCAGGTAAGGGGGCTGGGGCGAAGTCGGGTGCTAAGCCTGCTTCGAGGACCCCTACCCGACCCAGTGATCGAGCGGCTGCCAAGCGCGGTAAGCCCGGCGCCGCCAAGGGTCGAACAGCCACTGCTTCGGGTGCTCCGCGAACCACGCCACGGCCGCAACTGGGCGTGAAGAAGCAGACGAAGGATGAGGGATAACGCAGTCCAGCCCGTATCGGGCGCACGGCGTGGTAAATAGACAAGGGAGTGCCGAACGCGGCGACTGCCGGCTCGGGATGTAAAACTACGGAACCCTGCTAGCCGCAGGGTCCCGTCATAATCCGGGTGAAGACCCTGAATTACTGCGCGGTGACGTTCGCCGCTTGAGGACCCTTGGGACCCTGCTGAAGGTCAAAATTAACCTTCTGACCTTCCGCCAGGGTTTTGAAGCCCTGAGACTGAATCGCGCTGAAATGCACGAATACGTCATCACCACCGTTGTCCTGGGCAATGAAACCAAAGCCCTTGGACTCGTTGAACCACTTCACAGTACCTGTAGCCATTTGATATTTACCTGGTGTTGCCAAATAAAGGATGTTGTTGACTGCAGCCGTGCAAAGGGGGTTAAGGGTGATGCCGAAGGGACAACCAAAACAACCTTAGCGTGAGCTGCAGCGATTACAGTCTAGCCCATGGTTCTGGCGAATGCTAATGGTTTGTTTAGGGTTTGTACGCCCGCCGCGGCCAGCGCTGACGCGGGCTGCAGCCCTATGTATGATACCCGTTTGCCCACCTCCCGCAGGCCTTTCCGGGCACACCTTGAGCGATGCTCTGTCACACGTGTGACGTTGTTGCCGAGGCGCTGCCACCACCCGCCGAGTCGATCCGTGACAGCCCAGTACATCCAGCAATACATCGCGACACATCAGGCGTTTTTTCATACTTACGGTTATGCCGCCGCCTTCTTTCTGGTCTTGCTCGAGGACTTCGCCATGCCGTCGCCGGGCGAATTGGTCCTCATCGGCACTTCGCTGATTGCCTCTCAGGGTGGGCTGCATATCACGCCGCTGCTGCTGCTGGCTTGGTTGGGTGCTGTGATCGGCGACAATATTGGTTTCGCGATCGGACACTTCGGAGGGGCGCGACTGCTCGTGCGCTATGGTCGGCGGCTGGGCTTGACGCACGAGCGGCTTGATCGCGTGCATCGATTCTTTGAGCGTTATGGCGGCGAAGTGGTGCTGGTCGCGCGCTTCGTGCAGGGGGCACGTCAGCTCAACGGCATCGTAGCCGGTAGTGCAGGCATGCCCTGGCGCAGGTTTCTGATCTATAACGCCATCGGTGCTGCCCTGTGGGTAGGAGCTTGGGGTTATGGTGTTTACCTGCTGGGTAAACGCTTTTTCGATTATTTGCCATTGATCGAGCGGTTTTCCTTCTATCTGGGTGTGATGATCGTCGTACTGCTGTTGGGTGGATTGCTGTGGTGGGCCTGGCGTCGCCGATCGCGTCGCAAGGTCGTTATCGAATCCGATGATTGAGGCGCAGGGCACTCGCGCGGAGCAGATTCTGCGCACGGTATTCGGCTATGAAAGCTTCCGCGGCGAGCAGGCGGATATCGTTGATCATATGGGGGCAGGTGGCGACGCGTTGGTGTTGATGCCGACCGGTGGCGGCAAGTCATTGTGTTACCAGATTCCTGCATTGCTTCGCGAGGGTGTGGGCGTGGTGGTTTCGCCGCTGATCGCGCTGATGCAGGATCAGGTAGCGGCGTTGAAGCAGAACGGTGTGCGTGCCGCCTTCCTCAACTCCAGCCTGAGCGCAGAGGCGGCACGCGAGGTCGAATCTCGGTTGATGGCGGGCGAGCTGGATCTGCTCTACGTGGCGCCCGAACGCCTGCTACTACCGCGCACGCTGGAGCGTCTCGCGAGTATCCGTTTGGCATTGTTCGCTATCGATGAGGCCCACTGCGTTTCTCAGTGGGGGCACGATTTCCGCCCGGAATACATTCGTCTGTCGACGTTGCACGAACGCTTCCCCGAGATTCCGCGGATCGCGCTGACCGCGACGGCGGATGAGGAAACGCGCCGAGAGATCATCGAGCGCCTGGGCCTCGACCGTGCGCGCGTGTTCGTCAGCGGCTTCGATCGCCCGAATATTCGCTATCGCATTTCCGAGGAAACGGGTGATGCGCGCGTGCGGTTACTCGACTTCATCCGTGAGGAGCACGCGGGCGAGGCGGGTATTGTGTACTGCTTGTCGCGCAAGCGTGTAGAAGCAGTGGCTGAGTGGCTGTGTGCGAAGGGACTGAATGCGCTGCCGTATCACGCGGGTCTGCCGACTGAGCAGCGACAGGTACATCAGTCGCGGTTTTTGCGCGAGGAAGGGGTGATCATGGTCGCGACCATTGCCTTCGGCATGGGCATCGACAAGCCAGATGTCCGCTTCGTCGCACACCTCAACCTGCCGCGCAGTCTTGAGGCTTACTATCAGGAAACGGGTCGTGCAGGCCGCGATGGGCAGCCTGCGGATGCCTGGATGAGCTATGGCCTGCAGGACGTCATCACGCTGCGCCAGATGCAGGCCGGTTCCGAGGCTGACGAGGCGCGCAAGCGGCTGGAACGGCATAAGCTCGACGCGATGCTCGGTCTGTGCGAGCTGACCGGCTGCCGCCGTGAGGCATTGTTGCGCTACTTCGGCGATGTCCTCGAGGCACCTTGCGGCAATTGCGACAACTGTCTCGCGCCGCCAGAGACCTGGGATGCCACGGTAGCTGCGCAGAAGGCGCTGTCCTGTGTGCACCGGACCGGCCAGCGCTTCGGCGTCACCCATGTGGTCGACGTGCTGCTCGGGCGAAGTGACTCCCGTGTGCAGGCGCTGGGGCACGACCGGCTGAGTACCTACGGTATCGGTACTGAGCTGGATGTCTCAGGCTGGCGAGGTCTGTTCCGCCAGCTCATCGCGCGCGGCCTGCTGACGGTGGATCTGCAGGGACACGGCAGTCTGCTACTGACCGAGGCTAGCCGGCCGGTGTTACGTGGCGAGTCGCGCCTTTATCTGCGCGTACAACGGCCGGTGGTCAAGCGACAGCCGCGTGCCCGGCGCGTGGAGGCGGGTGGTTTCGATGGGGTGGGTGACGAGCGCCTGTGGGCCGCCCTGCGCCAGTTGCGCCAGCGCCTAGCTGAATCCCAGGGTGTGCCGGCCTATGTGATTTTCCACGACGCCACTTTGCGCGAAATGGTCGAGGCGCGGCCCGACACCCTGGTACGGTTAGGCGAGCTGGGCGGTGTCGGCGCGCGCAAGCTCGAGGCTTACGGCAACGACTTTCTTGATGTGATCCGTGCTCATGCGGCGGATGAAGAGCGGCCGCCGGCCAGTGCCGGCGAGTCGCTGGCACTGTTTCGTGCGGGTATGACCGCATCCGCCATCGCCGAGCACCGGAACCTGAGTTTATCCACGGTTTATGCTCATCTGGCCGAGGCGGTGGCGCGAGGGGAGATTGAGGTGAGCGAGGCCGTCGGCCTGGATGCGGTGAGCGTCGGGCGGATTCGCGAGGCTATCCAGGCGCATGGCAGTGATCGGATGAAGCCGGTGTATGAAGCTCTGGACGGCCGTTATGACTACGGCGTGTTGCGCTGCGTACGCGCCGACATGACTTCGATCAAGCGTGATTGATCCTCATTGGGAACGAGACTGTCGCGAACCCGTCTGAATGGTATCCCTATCGAGGATAGGGCTTTGGTTCGGAGGTGGCGATGGGTTCGAGCGTGGAATGGGATGGTTTTACTCGGGTTTTGCACTGGGGGCTGACCCTATTCGTGACCTTTCAGTTATTCAGCGGTCTGTGGATTTCGACGCCGGGGACGCTGGTGTACTTCCATTGGCACGAATATGTCGGGTTGGCTGCCGCCGCAGTCATTTTGTTGCATTGGATGTGGAGCTTTACCTGCCGCGACCTGGGCATTCTGTTTCCCTGGAATGGGGCCGGCTTCGCGCGTATCGGCAAGGAAACGCGGGGGATGCTGCATGGGCAGGTCCCGGCAGCAGGTCACCAAGTAGGATTGTCGAGCTTCGTGCACGGCCTGGGTTTATTGGCGATGACCGGCATGGCGGTCACCGGGGTGTTGTTGTTCCTCGTCATCCCCGTGCGTCTTGGTGGCATGGCAACAGGCGCGCACAGCGGCGCGATCACCTCGCTGTCGCTGATCCACCGCTATCTCTCGTACTTGGCCTGGATCTACTGGGGGGGCCACGTTGGTTTTGCCTTGCTTCACCAACTGCGGGGAGGGCGTATCCTCGGCGCGATCTTTCTTGGTCGTCCAGAGCATCCTTGAACAGCGGGGTCAGCGTAGCATGAAGGTTTCGTAGTCTAGGCGTTCCAGGGTGCGGTCGGTCAGGGTGAGTGCGACCAGTGCGGTGAGCAGCATGGCGGCCGCGAAGCCGTAGCCATAGAAATATGGGCCGAGCAGCAGGCTGATGAGGGTAAACAAGGCATTGGAGGCGAACATCAGGAGTGCGATCAGAGCGGCATCGCGCGTTCTATCGAGATAAAACAGGATATTCAACCCGGCCATCACCAGTAGCTGCAACATGACGCCAAGCGAATCGAGGATCAGCAGTGGCTCGAACAGGGGCGAGATACCGAGCAGGTGTAAGGCATGACCGCCAAAGACAATCAGGAACAGCAGGGTCATGCCTTGCACCTTGAGGATGCCGAATAACCCCTCGCGCGCGGCGATGACCATGCGCGCACGATGATCGCGGATGGCGGAAAGTGCGCCGCCGTCGCGCACCGCGTTGTAATAACGATCGTAGGCGTAGACGAAATCGACTTCCATGCGCAGCAAAAAAACCGCCATGCCCGGGATAATCGTGAAATAGGCGAGGAATACTGGTGTGTCGTAGATCACGGAGGCATGTAGCGTGCCGATCACGGTGCTCCCCGTGCCCGGCCACAGCCAGAACATGAGCTTGTCGATCCACACGCCTAAATTGAAAAATAGCCCGGCGAAAAACAGCCAGCCGTGCAGGCGCCCGGGCACGAAGAAATCGAATTCGACGAAACGTGTAGGGGGATATTCGCGCCAGATCAGCGCGAACATACCTACCGCGAGCACGATCTGTCCGAGGACGAAGCCTGCGAGCAGGCCTTCCAGGCCCCACGGGCGGAGCCACAGGCCACTGGCCACCGCGCTGCCGTAACCCAGTGCGTAGAGCGTGAGTACCGCGCCGTACTGCTTGAGCCCGGAGAGCAGCACGGTCAGTACCCAGATGACGCACAGTAGGAGTCCACCGAGGATCATCAGGAGGCGGTAGGCGGCGGAGGTTCCCGGTAGTAGCCACAGGCTGGCGGCCACCGCGAGCAAAAACGCAGGGGTGAGGGCAATGAACAACATGCCGATCAGATTGGGAATTACGCGCTTGGGCTCCTGCGCGAACAGGCGATCGGCGACGTAGCGCGTGAAAATGAGCTGTAGCCCGCCGGTATAGATCAGACTCAAGGCGATCAGCCAGGTGACGCTGACCTGAAATTGGGTAATCAGTCCGGGAGGGATGACGATTCCAAGGCTCATGAAGCCGAGGATCAGGATGGCGAGAATGGACAACACCCAGGGCCCAGAGCCGATTACGCCGGCATAGGTATAGGCGCGTAGCAGTCCAAGATAGGTTTCGCTGTCCGCCAGACGGCGCAGCTCGAAGCCGATACCCGCCATCAGTCGGTCTCCATGTGCTCGCGGAACAAGGCGTCGAAGGTTTCGATCATTCGATCCTTGTCGTAGTAGCGTTCCGCGCGGGCAATGGCGGCCCGCGAGGCCTGCGCGTAAGCTTCCGGGTCGTTCAACAAGGATAGGCAGGCGTCGGCCATGGCCTCTGGATCGGCCAATCCCACGATGCGGCCGGCTGCCCCGAGCGCCGGCACTTCATCCGGGCGTCCGTGGATGAGCTCGGGGCAGGCGCCCACCTCGGTTGCCACCATCGGCAGCCCGGCTGCGAAGCCCTCGATGGCAGCCAGTGGTAGACCCTCGCTGATCGAACTCAGTACTAGGAGTCCGACCTTGGGCAGAATGTCTTCAAGGTAACGGAAGCCCAGAAAGCGGACGTGTCGTCCAAGGTCGAGAATTTCCACCAGTTCGTGGCATTCGGCGCTGTATTCGGGATCTTCGTCTTCCGGTCCGACGATCCAGGCTTCGATGTCTGGGCGCTGGTCGCAGAGTATGCGGGCCGTGCGAATGTAGGTCTTGATGTCCTTGATCGGCACGACGCGCCCCAGGAGGCAGATCACGGGTGGCGGTGGCCCGGGTGGACGGCGTAGGCGGGCCAAGCGTTCGATATCGATCCCGTTGGGAATGATACGCGTGCGCTCGTCTGCCGTACCATCTTGGATTTGCTGGCGGCGGGCGGCTTCGAACAGGCTGATGATCGGGTCGGCGCCTTGGTAGGCTTGCCGTCCGAGCACCTCGAAGAAGCGGACCCACAGCTCGCGCAGGTAGCTGACTTCGGTCTGATCGCGCTGGAGGATGTTGCGGCTATCGCGTATCCAATCCGCCTTCATGAGATCGATACGGCGTTCTTTGGTGTAGATGCCGTGCTCCATCAGCACGAAGGGGCGTGATTGCTCTCGTGCGGCGAGTGTGGCGAGGAAGCCTGCATAGCCGGTGGAGGGGCTGAAGAACAGACGTGTACGCGGGAGCGCGGCTGCGGTTCTGGCGAGAATCCACAGTGGCGTATGCAGGTTGCGCACGTTCCAGAAGTAGTCGACGAAGGAGGGTTCGGCGGCAACGGTTTCGTATTGCTCGGTGATGTAGTCCCAGGCGGTTTCGCTGTAGAGGAATGCGCGTTCGCCAAAGGGGCCTGTCTCGTCCAGATAAGCCTCCAGCGGCAGAGGGTCGTCGTGCCCCGCCCGCAGGTTGGTGTGCAGCTCTGCCATGCGTTCGCCTGCCTGCGCAGGCAGGCGTGGCGGTTTGATCGACGGTGGTTGATCGGCGGGATTGAAGAGGTAGTGGGCTTCCAGATGGACGAAGTTGGTCGGCAGCTCATAGAGAATGTCGCCGTAATCCTCGCGGCGGGAACCGAGGAAGATGCCGGCGAAACGCAGATGGGGCAGGCCACTGATCAGCTCATGCACCCAGCTCGACACGCCGCCCTTGATATACGGGTAGGTGCCTTCGAGCAATAGGGTTACATCGATGTCCGGGTCTGTGTGGGTCATGAGAGCGGTGCCCAGCGTTTGACGACGCGTCCGACGACCGGCAGTTCGGTGAACAATGCGCTGCGCGCGAGTAGTGCACGTATGGCGGGATAGTCGCGTCTGCGCCATGCGATTTCGGCCAAATAAGGCAACACGCGTGCTGGCGGCGCACCCGCTTCAAGTGCACGAGCATAGGTGTCTGCGGCCTGGACTGGATGACCTGATTGTTGCATCAGGCGCGCCTCGATGCGTAGTAGTCGCGGTGTTTCGCCTATCACCTCGCGTGCGGCATCGAGATGGCGCCGACTGGCTTGCAGGTGCAACCGCGACATGCCCTCGCGCACAAGGCCCATGTACAACAGTTCCTGATGGAGCTCAGCGAGTTCGAGGCGCAGTGTTCCCTGCGTACGCTCCACCGTGTGCGGTACCGCGCCTTCGAGGCGTTTGATCATGCGTGTGATGCCGGCCTCGCGCCGGTCGATCAGGGCGTGTGCGAGGAGACGCAGGTGCTCGTCGGGGTGGCGCAGGGTTTCGCGCAGCAGCTCGGTGGTATTGGCGCTGCGTTGGCTTTCGATGGCCATCAATGCGCGTGAACCTTGAGCGGAGCCTGGGTCGAGATTGCGCAGTCGGGCGATGGCGCCGCCGACGCCGAAGTGACCTGGCTCGCTCGGGATCTCCGGCGCGAATGTCGGTGCGCTCAGATGTCTGGGTAGCTGTGGGACGCGCGCCTTTTCCAGCCGCGGGAGCACGAGCAGCATCGCGAGCAGAAGCAGGGGGCCTAGGATCGGGATCAATGCCCCCATCGCGGTCAGGGTGGCGTAATCGATGACCGGCAGCCCTCTGAGTTTCGCCGGAATGAGGCGTCTGGCCGGCAGGGCGATCAGCAGGCTAAGCAGTGTGTTGATGAGTAGCAAGGTGAGAACGAGCTGCTCGGGCGCGGTGGTTTGCGGTGAGAGCCAGGCGCCCAGCGAAAACAGGGACGCATTCATGCCACACGCTCCTGGCTTAGTATCGTTTGCAGCGTGATGTCAGGGTCGGCATTGTCGATGGCGCGTATTTCGGCAGTCCAACCGGTCTCGTTCAACGGTGTGCCTAGCTGTTCGCGTGATAGAGCGTCGACTCGGGTGACGAAGCCGCTGGCGGCCGTTGGGCCGCTCAGTGGCAGCAGCGCGAGCAGTCCCGGTGCAGCCTCGTCCAGTGGGTTCTGCCAGTATTGATCGAGGCCCCGACGTACCGAGTGAATCAGCGGTAGTACGTTGAGATTGGCATGCGGGTCGATCGGTCGGAACAGTACCAGCGTTGAATGTGCGCCAACCCGAGACCATAGGTGGCAGATTTTGTACAGTTCGTGCGCGAAGGCGGCGGGACAACGTGGGTGGTGACGCAACAGGCCACCGATGTCGCGCTGAGCGGCGGCCTCGTCGGCGAAATACTCCAGGATGGCGGTGGCGGTCAGCAGGTTTTCCTCGTCCAGCGCGAGCAGGGGCATATCGCTGACCGCGAGCAGGCCGATACGCACGCCGTCGGCCGCGATGATCGGAATGGCGAGCCGGTATTCTCCCGCGAGGCCATCAATGATTTGGTCGACGCTGAAATAGGCGGCATCCTCGCGTTCCAGGGCGAGGGACACCAACGGGTCATCCGGGTTGAAGCGGATGTCCTGGCCCAGGCGGGCGACCGGCGTGGGGTCGAGGCGCGCGCCTTCGAAGACATAGAGTGCGGCGGCTTCCAGGCGGCAGTAGTGTGCGAGTAATTGGAGCAGCGCCTGACCTGCCGTCTGGTTCAGGCGTGCGCCATTGAGCTGCAGCTCGGCGCGCACGGCCTCGAGAGCGCCGCGCAGGCTGACGGGACGCGTGATCAGCGTTTCCTCCAGTCGGTCGTGCGAAATGCGGGTGACGTAGAACGCGCGAGTCAACGACTCGAGGCGGTTCTCGCTGTAAATCAGCCGCGCCTCGGCTTGGCCGAGACGGCCGTGCCATAAATTGGCGTATTGCCCGCCGATCAGGCTGATGATCATGCCGCCAACGATCTGAGGCATGGGCATGGCCTCATCGCCGAGTCCCAGTTCAGGTAGCCACAGGCCGCCGACGGCCATAATGCCGCTGGAGACCAATGCCGGGCCTATCCCGTAGCGCAGGCCAATCAGCAATGGCACCAGCCATAGCCAAGGAAATCCGCCGGTGGTGAAGGGATTGGCCGGCGAGAGCAGATGACCCAGCCAGAGGGTCACTAGCGGTAGCAACAGGATTTCTGCGATGGGACCGGGGCCAAGTGTGCCCAGACGGATGGGACGGCGCTCGATCATCAGGGTAGTAAACGGTCGAGCAGGCGGTTGAGCGTCTGCTGTGCGAGTACGGCGATGCCTTCACGACTGCCGCCCGTGGCGGCGGCCGTGCCACTCCAGAGCGTGTGCCCATTGTCGAGATCGACGAGGCGCAGGGTGAAGCCAACCGCCGGCTGGCCGTCAAGACCGATCTTGTACCGCCACTCATCGACGCTGCCGAGTAGCGCGTAGCGCAAGTGTTGCGCGCGCGCCCAGGCCAGTGCCGCTGCTTGATCTGCCTCACCGTTGTGGACCGGCAGTGCGGCGTTGTCGGCGGGTGATGGCGGTTGTTGCACTCGGTCTATGCGATGGCTGATGAGCAGTGCGGCGAGCATTTGCTGAGCTCTGGCGCCGGCATAGGGCGTCGCGGTGTTGTTGACCAGGACGGGTACGGCCCAGCCAGCGCTATCGCTCATGGCGGGTCTCGGGCTGGTATACAGGCTGCGCGTCGCGCAACCGGAGAGAACGAGCAGGCCGCAGAGGGCAAGCAGGCCGAGGATCCGTGATTTCATGGGCAGGCGTCCTTATTTTCAGTTGACTGGTTTGAAATAGTAGCGATAGGCCAGGGTGAATGTTTGGGTGACACCTCCGGCAGCGCCCAGATTGGTGCCCAGCTGCAGGCCGATCGAGAAGTGATCTGGGCCGAGCAGCGGTAGGGCGATGCCGGCGGTTGTCGAGTAGCCAGGGCCATAATCGGTGTTGGCGCATACGCTGGCGTTGAGAAACGGGCGCAGTTGCGACGTGTAGTCGACCTGATAGCGATCGTTGAATCCGCCACCGGCACAGGCCTGGACGTAGCTGCGCGGGACGAAGAACCCGATGGCGGGTGTTTGTCCTGGCGGCACGAGCGTCGTCAACTGCGCCGGCAGGTGCGCTGCGTGGCCATATTGGGCGCCGCTGATGCTTGCGCTAATCCGATAGTTCGGAGGTGACAGCCAGAATTGGTGATCGAAAGCTAGGCTGAAGGCGGCGGTACTACCCAGATATCCACCGCCCTGAGCTCGGTATTCGCCCAGATGCAGGCTCCCCCAAGGCTGTCACGCGCCGTGAGGGCATAGCTGCCGTCGAGGCCGATTCGGTCTTCTAGTCCACCGAGTTGCAGGGGGATGCTGGCCGTGGGTATGGCGCCGTAATCCACAAGCACGGAGGTGGACAGGCGGCGGCTCCAGCGATGATCCCAGCGCGCGCCGGCCTGAAGATAAGTGTCCAGATTGCGTCCCCCCCGAGGCTCAGCGAGGCGCTGCCGCGTGGCAGCGTTCGAGTGAGGTTCAGCGAGCCTTGTCGGCTCCAGCCAGGGATTGTACCGAGCTGCGTGTGGTCATAGATGGACTGCATGCCCGCGTCGATATTTCCAGTCAGCGACAGGCCTGAGCTCAACCAGTGCCGGGCGCTGAGGCGCGTGCCGACCACGCTCAGTCCGCTGGCACGCATCAGCGAGCCGGTCGCGCCGAGCGTATCGCTGCCCCCGAGCGCAAGTGGGCGGAAGCTTTGCTGCCAGCGGTCTGTATTCGGGGTGCCGCGCATGCCGTCGAAGACAAGCTGAGTGGCCAGTGGCGTCCAGCCGAGGCCTTCGGCCGCGCTGGCGGCATCCTGTCGAGGCAAGGCATTCAGGTCTCGCGACAGCAGCTGCGCCTGGGTCGATGCATCGTCTGTTTTGAGTGCCAAAGACAGGCGTGCCCAAGCGGGTATAGGTGTGTCGGCATAGGCTTGTCGCTGCCAGGACTGTGCGGCGCCGATGTCGTCATTTTGTAGCGTCCAGCCGAGCACTTGCTCGCGTGCACGAGCATCCTGCGGGTGGCGCGCGAGCCTGGCAACCCAGCGATAGGCCGGGTCGCCAGGCAGCAGGTGAGTGGCCAGTGATGCGAGCAGGCGTTGTCGATGTCCGATGTTGGCGGGTTCGGTGGGGTTTACGGCCAATGTTTGTAGAGCGGCGCGGCGCAGACGCTGGGCGAGTTGCGGGTAACCGGCCAGCGCGATTGTGTCGGCGTAGTCGCTCAACCAAGCCGGGTCGCGTGAATGTTTGGCCCATATCCGGTTCAGAAAGGGTAAGGCGTCGTCGGGTTGCCCGATCAGCCCGAAACCCGCCGCCAGTGGTGCCCACAAGGCTGGCCGGCTGATCGCATGCGCCGCCAGGCGGGGGAGTAGGGCGCGCAGGCGTGTCTGATCGCTGGCGTCGATCAACATCCATAAATCGTCTGCCCACAGTCGGTCGTCATCCGGGCGTAGGGCCATGGCCTGCGCGTAGGCGCGTTGCGCGAGCGCCATCCGACCTTGACTGGCGTGCAGCATCGCGAGACTGGTCCAGTACAGCGGATGCTGGCCGAGGTTCTGCGTGTCGATCTTGTTGAGGTGAGTAAAGGCCTGTCGCAGCCAAGCCGGTTTATTGGCTGCGTTGGCGACTGAAAGGGCAGCGAAGAACAGCGAGGATTCATGTGTGTGCCGCCAACCCGCCAGCGCGATCTCGAAGGCGCGATGCGGTTCACTCGCGAGATGGATCAGATAAAGCCGCCGATAGTCGTCCGGGTCGGCGGTGTTGGCCTTGTAAAGGACTTCGCTGGCTTGCCTCGCAACCGGATAATCCTCAAGCAACCAGGCCAACCCGCTCAGCGTTCTCCAGTAGGCCGTGTCCTGTGGCGTTGCCTGCACGCGTGCAGCTTTTAGACTGGTGTAGGCCTTCTGATAATCGCCCTGCAGGTACTGCAGCGTCGCGATTTGGAGCATGACCTTGGGTTCCGGCCCATATCGGCGTCGGTAGATATCCAGTGTCTGTAGTTCGTGTCCGGGTTCGCCCATCTGCTGGTACAGGACGACTTGCTCCCAGAGGAAAAAACGTCTGGGGTGCTGGCGATCGGCCACCTGCAGTAGTCGTAACGCCCGTGGGTACTCGCCGAGTTTGAGCAGTTCGCCAAGCGTGGCTATCCAGCGCTCTTCGCTGTATGGACGCAAACGCAGCGCCAGTAACATCAGCGGTACCGCCCTGCTGGCGTCGTTGAGTCCTGAGGCCAGGTTCAGTGCCTTGTCGAGATATTCGGTTTGTCCGGCGTGCATGATCAGCCAGTCATAAGCGCCCAAAGCGGTGCCTGGATGCCCACTCTGCTCAGCGGCCAGCGCGAGCCGATGGCGCCACTGCACACTGCGCGGCTGGGCCGCGACCGCTGCGCGGGCCAATGCGTAGGCGGCTTGAATATCGCCGCCGCCGAGAAATGCCCGCCACGCGAGATTCCAGTCGCTCGATTCATAGGGCCGTGTAGGCATGATCTGGGACTGCGCGAGCACCGGGATCAGGATAAACAGCAGGCCGGCTCCTAGACGGGCGTGCCTCATGGCCCGGACTCGGGCAAGCCGACGAGAAGGCGAGCGTAATGCGCGGCGAGCCGAGGTTGATTGGCGGACAGCGCGAGTCGGGTCATGCGGCGCCACAACGAGCGGTCTTGGTGCATTCCGGGTAGCAAGGTCCTGGCCGTTTGCAACGCGATATCTGGCCGCCCAGCGGACAAATATGCCTCGACAACGGCATCGAAGGCCTTGCGTCGCTGAGCCGGCGAATCGGCAAGTTGGTACCAGCTTTGGGCATAGCGCGCGGCCGATCCGGGCTTGCCTGCCTGGATGCTCAGATGGAATAGCGTGCGCCATAGCATGGCCGATGGGGGCATCATGCGCTGTGTTTCGCGTATGGCAAAGCGAAGCGCTGCTTCAGGGTCGCCCGATGCGAGAAGGCTGTCGATACCGAGCCGAAAGGCGGATGTTCTGTCGCGCGTCGTCGTGGCGCGGCGCAACACCTCGCTGCTGAGCGCGACGGCGGTATCGTACAGCCCTAGCCCAAGGCCGATCCGTGCCTGGGCGAGGAGGTCTGGTAGCGGCAGCAGTGGTGCGGCGCGCATGACGCTGCGTCGATAGCGCGCGATGGCGTCCCGGCGAGCCGCGGAATCGGGTGCGGTGGCGAGCAAGGCGACCTTGTGTATCGTCAGGCGTAGGGAGACGATGGCCGTGGAGGCACCGATCGCCCCATCAGGCCAGGGGGCGAGCGCCCGCTCGGCCAAGGTCAGGTTCCCCGCCTGTAAGGCCTTGCGCGCGAGCAATATATGCAGTGCTTGATCGCCGGGGCTGGCATGGGTCATAAGCGTCAGGTAGGCCAGCGTGGCGGCGGTCACGGGCGCATCCTGGGCGAGCTGGCGGTCCAGACTGGCCTTGGGAAAGAGGAACACGAAGGCGGCCAGCGTTCCCGTCAATAGGGCCGCTGAAAACCAGGCGAAGCCAGCCGCTCCCTAGCGGCGAGGGCAGGCGAAGGCGATCTTGGCACGGGACTGTTTGATGCGGTAGTGAGTGAGGTGCTGCTGCGTTTGCCCGTGAATCGGGCGTCCGTCGGCGGTGACCTTGCATCGGGCGGCATTCGCTAGCGTGAAGGAAAGCGGGGTCGCTGTGGCGGCCAGCATGATCCGCATGCCGTCGGGGTTGCTGCCGAGGCTCTGGATCAAGCCATTGGCGCTCTGCAGGTATGTCATTGCAGCTGGGTGCTGCGTTAGGACGAGTCGGGCATTGTCGCCAGGGCCGAGATGGATGTAGCGGATATCGCCGTGATCGTCGAAGCCGGCGATATTGCGGCTGGTCGCTATGTCGGGGTAACCCATCGCGCTCGGAATGCGCAATGTCTGGTCCTGACCGTAGCCGCGGATCAGGAAGCCATTGCCGTCGCGGGCGATCGCAGCTTGTTCGAAGCCGAGCGCGATATGGGAATAGGTGGAGGGAAATACGGGTGTGGTTTTCTGCGCAAGTGCCCAGCGATAAACCGTCTGCAGAGAGTTGAGGGCGCAGGTGCGAGCACCGGAATAGAAGTGGTAGTAAATATCGATGGGCGCTAGTCGGCGTGGCCGGTCCGTCATTTCGAAGGTCTGGATAACCTTGCGATAACCGCAATAGGGAGGCTGCCAGCCATTGGTATAGGTATCTTCGTTGGCGTCCGGGGCGAATACCTGGAAGTGCGCGCCCTTCCAAACGCCCAGTGGGGCGACGTTGGTGAGTGACGGGCGGGCGTGATCGATATTGCTGTTGAGCCCATTGATGTTCATTACGCCGGCCTTGTATGCCAGCGCTAGCACCTCCGCGTTGGGATCGGTGTCGCCAGACCATTGGATGATGCGGACATGCTTGCCGGGAGGCGCGAGCAGTCGATTGATGATGTCGATCGCGCCAGATATTTCCATATGCGGGTCGAAGCGATAACCCGGTACCGGCAGGTTATATCCGTATTTGAGGCCGAGGGTGCGTACATAGCCGCGTTCGTCACGCACGTCCTTACCCAGATGCAGGCCGGCCGAGAGGCCGGGATCGCGCTCCAGTGCGGGCCAGTCGAAGGGGTGTGAATAGGTATGTGAACCGATTTCGATCCAAGGGAGTTTGAATGTCTTTCGGGCCACGGGGCGCAAGCGTGCCACCTCTTTGGGGGGGTATAGCCCATCGTCGCTGAACTCGGAGGCAATCACCGAGGCGGAGGTTGGCACCCGGAAGCGCTTGAGTATCTGATCGAGGATCACCTGGCCCGCTAATTGATCCCGATAGCGATAATCCCAGGACTTGGAGCCGAAGCCGTCGCCATCGATCTGGGCGAACAGCAGCCGACGCCCGCTTGCCGTGGTGGTGTCAGGGACCGGCATTGATGGCAGGTGCAGGGCGGCGGCCAGGAAGCGGAAGGGATTGAGGACCCAACTGCTTTGGCGCATGTTGTCAGGCAGATTGCCTTGCGGCAGCGTACGTACTACGTAGGGCGTCAGGGCATAGCCACCCCAGGGAGTCAGGGCGACGGCGGTTTCGTTGTGCCCACCGACCGAGATGTCGAGCAACGAGCGTCCGTGTTGGAGTGATAGCGGCAGGAAGTTCGGCGCGCTTGGCAACACGGACCCCTCGAAGCCGACGAAGGCGTCATCCGCATGCACAATGTGTGCTTTGAGCAGGCCGGCCGGCGATGCCGAGACATCCAGACCCAAAGGGGCGAGATGCGCCGCGTCCATGGGGAAACCGAACTGTCCAAGCAGCGCGACGGGTACGCCTGCGGCCATCTGCCGGCGCAGCCAGGCATAGACCTTGCCCGCATTGGCCAGGTCGTCGGTATTGAACCATGTGACGATGCCAGCGACTTGGCCGGTGAGCAAGCCATCCGGCAGCGGTGTTTTCGACACATCGATTGATCGTGTGGCATAACCCATATGATTGAGCGGCATGGCCGCATACCAGTTGGCATTGTTATGCATGGCGTCTTCGTCGCCGGAGTACAGCAGTAGGACGCGGCGTGGCAATACCCGCACGGTGCTGGTGCCGACGATATCGAGTGACGCATTGGTTACGTAGGGCACGATGCCGTCGGCTTCGATGCGCTTGGCGTCCAATTCGGCCGCTTGTTGCCGATTTGGTGGGAGATAGTCGATGGCGATGGATACTAGGCCGGACTTACGCACCGCCCGGAGCTGACCGAGCAGCCATTTCGTATCGTCCGGCTTGACGGTGACATAGCGTTGCCGCGCCTGATCCCAGCCTTGGTACAGCGATTCTGCAGCCACGCCGACCACGCCCACGTCTTGCAGAGCGGGCAGTAGTTCGAATCCGCGGTTGAGGATAAAGGTCGCGCGGGGGTCGAGACGTCGTATGTCACGGATCAGCGCGACGAGGCCACTGCGGTATGCTGCCTGGGCGTCTGATTGCTTGAGCGTTAGTCGATAGCTGTCGAGCGTGTCCAGGAAGAACCCGTTGAAACCGCGTGCGAGCAAAGGCTTGATGACCCGGTCCAAATAGAACTGCCGGCATATAGTGCTGGCCTGATCGACAACCCAGCTATTCCAAGGGGCATCGGTCCCCAGGTGACAACTGGCCGGTAGTGATGCCGCTAGGGGCGATGCTTTGCCCATTTCACCGAGCGAGACGTAGGCGAAATAGCGTGTATGGGCGGTGTCTGCCTGGCGTGGATCGACATCAGAATAGGGCTGAACCACGACCCAGTCGAAAGATTGCAGGACATCAACTGGCGGGTGGGGGCCATAGAAGAATGCCACGCTTGGTTGTTGCCCTGCCGCTGCCCAGGCCGGCAAGCCGCAAAACAGCCATGCCAGTAGTATGATGATCGATGTGATTTTGACGGGCGTCGGCATCGCTTTTTTGTGTCGGCTCGATTGCGGCATTATTTATTCCAATCAACCACGAACTGCTGATGGTTGATTGGAATAGTAGGTTGAATTATGCGTCAAATCAGCTGCTTTTGGGAGTTTGCGATCCGGCCTGATTGAAAACGGCGGCCTGCTGGCTTTCATGTTACAATTACGATGTTTGTCGAGATGCGGGGCTGTATCCGTATCGCGAGTACCAGCAATCACGCCCGTATGGTGACTTAGGCCGGTACCGTCAAACCGGTCGCGGTCTGCCTTCTGCCAGGGCCATTCCCCGATTATTCGTAATTCAGTGCCGGCGTTTCGTACGCGGCCATGCCTTGGCGATTTTGTCCCTTCAAGGAGTTCTTCATGTCATTTTCAGACCTCGGCCTGTCGGCCGCCGTTTTGCGTGCCGTCACCGAGCAGGGTTATGAAACACCCACCCCGATTCAGGCCCAAGCCATCCCAGCCGTGCTTCGCGGCAAGGATTTGATGGCAGGAGCCCAGACCGGCACCGGTAAGACGGCTGCCTTTACGCTGCCGTTGCTCGACCGTTTGATTGAGGGCGCCCAGGGCGGCCCGCGTCGTGTACGTGCCTTGATTCTGACCCCGACGCGCGAACTGGCGGCTCAGGTGCAGGACAGCGTGCGCGTCTATGGTAGCCAGTTGCCGCTGCGTAGTGCGGCGGTGTTCGGCGGTGTCGGTATCCAGCCGCAGATTTCCGCGTTACGTCGCGGTGTTGACATCCTGGTTGCTACGCCAGGCCGCTTGCAGGATCACTTGGATCGCGGCACCGTCGATCTGTCCAAGGTCGAGATTATGGTGTTGGACGAGGCGGATCGCATGCTCGACATGGGATTCCTGCCAGCCATCGAGCGCATTCTGCGCAGTGTTCCCGAGCGTCGTCAGACGCTGCTGTTCTCCGCGACTTTCGCCGGCCCGATTCGGCAACTTGCCGGGCGCTTCCTGCGTGAGCCGGAGATGATTGAGGTTGCGCGTGCCAACGCAACGACCGAGGCCGTGACGCAGGCGGTATATCTCGTGGACCATGCGCGTAAGCGCGAGCTGCTGTCCTACCTGATCGGTTCACGCAATTGGCGCCAGGTACTGGTGTTTACGCGGACCAAGCGCGGCGCCGACCGATTGGCCATGAGCCTAGCCAAGGACGGCCTGTCGGCTGCAGCGATTCACGGCGATAAGAGCCAGGGCGCGCGTACGCGCGCGCTAAAGGACTTCAAACAACAGTCCGTTCGGGTGTTGGTTGCCACCGATGTGGCGGCGCGAGGGCTGGACATCGATCGCCTGCCGTATGTGGTCAACTATGAATTGCCGGATACCCCAGAGGATTATGTGCACCGTATCGGACGCACCGGCCGTGCCGGTGAGCGGGGCGAAGCGCTGTCGCTGGTTTGTGCCGACGAGTCGGAGCAGTTCCGTGCGATACAGCGGCTGATCAGCATCCCACTGCCTGTTTCAACCGTTGATGGCTTCGAGCCGGAATCGTCCTTCGACCCGAATCGGGCCCCGGGCAAGCCGGCCGCCAAGCGTGGCGCAGGTAACAATAAGGTGGTTGCACGACGTCGCCCATCGCAGGATAGCCAGCATCCCCGTGGTGAGCGTAGTCGCCCGCAAACCACTGGAAAACCCGGTTCGCCGCGAGCACGACAACGCCGAGCATGAGGTGTACGACTGCACCGGCACTGGCCGGCGCAGTCGGTCTGGGGCAGGATGGACATTTCCCCGGTACGGGCGCGCCTTCGTACAATGGCTGGCCGTTCCGGTTATGTCGTGACTGGCTTTCCTGGGCGGATCGGCGATGAAAACCTTTACCTGCAGTTGCGGCAACCGCCTGTATTTCGAGAACACTCGTTGTCTGAGTTGTGGCAAGACGCTCGGCTATCTGCCTGATCTCGGTTTGATCGCACCTCTGATCGCCGCCGGCGGCAGCGCTTGGCGACCCGATATTGAGGCGCATCGTGGCCGACGTTATCGCAAGTGTCGGCATTACGCGGTCGAAAACGTCTGTAACTGGATGATCGCAGAAGGAGATGCCGGAGTTTTTTGCCGCGCATGCCGGTTGAACGAGGCGATTCCCAACCTGGGCAAACCGGGCAACCGCCAAGCGTGGTTACGCATTGAAAAATCGAAGCGGCGCCTGATTTACACGCTGGATCGGCTCGGCCTGCCCGTGGCAGGCAAGACGGTAGATTCGGCGCGGGGCCTCGCCTTCGCCTTTCTTGAAGATGCCGACGACAGCCTGGAATTCAATGACGATGGCGGTAGCGGCCGTATCTTCACCGGGCATCTCAACGGTACGATCACGATCAACCTTGCGGAGGCCGACCCGAGTACACGCGAGCGCGTTCGTGAAGCGATGAACGAGCAATACCGTACCCTCTTGGGGCACTTCCGGCACGAAAGCGGCCACTATTATTGGTACCGCCTGGTCGAAAGCGGTCCCTGGCTGGGGACCTTCCGTGAGGTCTTTGGGGATGAGCGTGCGGACTATGCCACTTCCCTTGCCCGGTATTACAGCTCAGGCCCGCCCGCAAACTGGTCGCGGCGGCATGTTAGTGCCTATGCGGCGGCGCATCCCTGGGAAGACTGGGCGGAGACGTGGGCGCATTACCTACATCTGGTCGACACTCTGGAGATGGCTCGTGATTACGAGCTGGCGGTCCACGGCAGCCGGATACGCGCGCTGGAGTCAACGCGCGACGGGACGGCCGATATGGACGATCTGCTGGCCGATTGGCACCAGCTGACTCAGGCGCTTAATGCACTGAATCGCAGCATGGGGCAACCAGATGCCTATCCCTTCACGCTCACAGGTCTGGCGGTGGAGAAAATGCGCCTAGTCCACCGTGTGATCGCTGATTCAGCCAGCTGACGGCGGTCGCAGTGCGGCTTCCCAATCGAATTGCGGCAAGGCATTGATGCCGTCGATGAGGGCCTTGTTCCAGATTTGCTGTATATCGACGTACAGTGGGTCGTCGATATCGAGCAGCATCCGGTGCTCCAGATGCAGGCGACCGGCTTCGTAGATTGCCAATTCGTAGGGGGCGCCCACGGAGACATTGCTACGCATGGTCGAATCGAGTGAGACCAAGGCGCAGCGTGCGGCGTCGCCCAAGCTAGTCTCCGGGCGCACTACGCGGTCGAGAATCGGCTTGCCGTACTTGATCTCGCCAATCTGCAGATAAGGTTTGGAGGGCGGTGCGGCGATGTAATTGCCTTCTGGGTAAATCAGCAGGAGTTCCTGCGGCTGCTCACCGATCTGCCCGCCCAGGATGAAGGTGGTTTCCAGGTTGACGCCGCTGCGCAGCGTCCCGCCAGAGTGCTGGCGCTGTACCTCGCAACTGAGGTTGCCGATGTAGTCGGCGGCCTCGAACAGATGTGCTACGGTGTTTAGGCTGGTAGGCGCATTTTGTTCGAGATCGCGCTCGACGAGATTGATCACCGCCTGTGTGGTGGCCAAATTACCAGCGCTGAGCATCACGAAGCACCGCTCGCCTGGCATGTCGAATGCATACATTTTGGAGTAGGTGTTGATATGGTCCATGCCGGCATTGGTACGGCTGTCGGAGGCGAGGACTAACCCGGAATTGACCTTGATCGCGAGGCAGTACGTCATGGCAGGTGCTCTGTTGACAATGGAGGTCGGCGATGCTGCAGAATCTCGCTCGGCAGCACATTTAGTGCACCGCAATGGTGCGCATGATGCCTGATCGGATCATTTTGACCGTCATACAAGCTTGGCCAGACCCAAAACAGGTGCCGAATACGGCGAAATATTGCGGAAGGATACGCCCGATTCAAGTCGCTGGCGCATCATCTCACAGGGAGCTTGTGCATGGCGATTGACTGGCAGCGTTACATGGCCGAGGGGTTTTACGACGAGCTGATCGAGGCGCCGGGTAACCCACGTGATGCGGCCGCTGCGCTTTGCCGGTTTCTTGAGGGGCTTGACGATCGAGAGCTGGTCGAACATCGCACTGCGGCCGAGTTGGCGATACGTACGATGGGCATCACCTTTACCGTGTATTCGGAGGAGGATGGGTCGATCGACCGTGCCTGGCCGTTCGATGTCGTCCCGCGTGTCATCGCGCGCTCCGAATGGGAGCCGGTCGAACGGGGTCTCAAACAGCGGGTGCAGGCCCTGAACCTGTTTATAGATGATCTTTATCACCGCCAGCGCATCCTCAAGGACGGGATTGTGCCGCGGGAGCTGATTGCCAACTCGCGTGACTTCCGCCCCCAGTGCGTCGGTATTAATCCGCCGCACGGCGTCTGGGCACATGTCTGCGGTTCGGATCTCGTGCGTGACAAGGACGGTACGGTTTACGTGTTGGAGGACAATCTGCGCGTACCTTCCGGCGTTTCCTACATGCTGGAGAACCGGCAGGTGATGAAGCGCGTCTTCCCGGAGTTGTTCGAGGACTACAGCATTCTACCGGTGGACGACTATCCCGCCCAGCTATACGACTGTCTCGCGGCGCTTTCGCGCCGCCGCGCCAAACGGCCGGAGGTGGTGGTGCTCACCCCAGGGATATTCAACTCTGCCTATTTTGAGCATGCCTATCTGGCGCAGCAGATGGGGGCCGAACTGGTCGAAGGTTCGGATCTGCTGGTGGGAGAGGACGACTGCGTTTACATGCGTACCATTGAGGGTTTGTCGCGGGTGGATGTGATCTACCGCCGCATCGACGATCAATTTCTCGATCCCGAGGTGTTTCGCGCGGATTCACAGCTCGGCGTGCCGGGCCTGATGCGTGCCTGGCGCAAGGGTAAGGTGGCGCTTGCCAACGCCCCGGGCTCCGGCGTGGCCGATGACAAGGTGATTTACACCTATGTGCCGGAAATCATTCGTTACTATTTGGATGAGGATCCGATTCTGCCCAACGTGCCCTCTTACCTGTGCGTGAACAAGACCGAGCGCGATTATGTGCTCGATAATCTCGACAAGCTGGTGGTCAAGCCAGCCAACGAATCCGGGGGCTACGGGATGTTGGTGGGCCCGGCCGCCAGCCGTAAGGAGCGCGAGGCCTTCGCCGATTTGATCCGCCGGCATCCGCGCAACTACATGGCTCAACCGATGTTGACGTTGTCGACCGCTCCGACCCTGATCGACAACCATGTCGAGCCGCGACATCTCGACCTGAGGCCGTTTATCCTCTCTGGCAAGAAGACCTACGTGACGACCGGTGGCCTCACACGAGTGGCCTTGCGTAAGGGATCGATCGTGGTGAATTCCTCCCAGGGCGGTGGTAGCAAAGACACCTGGATCGTCGACACGGAGGGAAGCTGAGCATGCTGTCGCGGGTTGCCGAACGGATTTACTGGTTGGGGCGTTATCTGGAGCGCGGCGAGAATACCGCGCGGTTGGTCAACGTCAATACGCTGTTGTTGCTGGATCTGCCAAGACGGGTACCGCTGGGATGGCAGCCGTTGATCGACATCACCGGTAATGCCGAGCTGTTTGCCGAACATTTGAGCGAAACATCGGAACGCAACGTGGTGCGTTTTCTGGTCGCGGACGAAAAAAATCCGGGGTCGCTGCTGAGTTCGCTGCATTCCGCGCGCGAAAATGCCCGTACCATCCGCGATGCCCTGCCACGTGAAGGTTGGGAGCGGATCAACGACTTGTATCTGCAAGCCAAGGCAGAGCTGCCTTCAGGGCTTGCACGTAGCCGCCGCTACGACAAACTGGTGGGGGTGATTGCGGCCTGCCAACAGGTTACTGGCCTGCTGGCAGGCGCCATGCTGCACGACGAGGGTTACGACTTCCTGCGCATCGGCCGTAACCTGGAGCGTGCAGACATGACTACGCGCATCGTCGACGTGCGTACCGCGCCGGCGCACCCGGATATACAGGGTGTGGAACTTGAGCCCTTTCGACATGCCCAGTGGCTCTCTCTGTTGCGCTCGATTTCGGCATATCAGGCCTATTGGCTGAAGGTACAGGCGCCGGTACGCCGGCGCGAAGTGCTTGAGTTTCTGTTCAAGGAGCGGCAGTTTCCGCGCTCGATCCTGCATGGGATCGGCGAGGTTGCGACGGCGATCGGGCATCTGCCGCGTAGTGAGGCGCTGACCGCCGAGGTTAATGCGCTGGCGTTGCGGATCGAGAAACGTCGGGTTGGGCGCATGGATGACGACGCGGTGCATGCCTTTGTTGATCGCTTGCAGCTCAACCTCGCGCGTCTTCACAAGGCCATCGCCACCAATTATTTCCAGATCGGTGCCGTCGAGCAACGTCCGCGTCGCCCTCGTAGTCGCAAGAAGCCTGTGGAGACCGTTGCGCAGAACTGAACCGCCATCCGGCGCTACCATACGCATCAGCGATTGAAGGAGTGTCAACCGATGGCCATACGCGTCGCGATTCATCACCATACCGAATACCATTACGATCGCCTGGTTGCCCTCACGCCGCAGTTGATTCGGTTACGGCCTGCGCCACATACGCGCACCCCGGTTTTGAGCTATTCGCTCAAGCTCGATCCGGCGGAACACTTCATCAATTGGCAGCAGGATCCCTTCGGTAATTTCCAGGCAAGACTGGTTTTTCCGCAGAAAACCCGGCGTCTCGCAATCACGGTAGAGCTGGTCGCCGAGATGACGGTGATCAATCCCTTCGATTTCTTTCTCGAGGCCTATGCTGAACACTGGCCGTTCGAGTATGCCCCCGATCTTGCCAAGGCGTTGATTCCTTATCGGGAATTGTCCGAGTCCGGTCCCTTGCTGCACGAATGGCTGTTGGGCGTGTCCCGCGAGGCGGTTCCCACGGCGGATTTTCTCGTCGCCATTAACCAGCGGTTGCAGCGCGATATCGGCTATCTCGTACGCATGGAACCGGGCGTGCAATCCTGCGAAGAGACGTTGGATCTGCGCAGTGGTTCCTGCCGGGATTCGGCGTGGCTGCTGGTGCAGATATTGCGACATCTTGGCTTGGCTGCGCGCTTCGTGTCGGGTTATCTCGTGCAGCTCACGGCCGACGTCAAGGCATTGGATGGCCCTGCGGGCCCTGCACAGGATTTCACCGATCTGCACGCCTGGGCCGAGGTCTATGTTCCTGGCGCTGGCTGGATAGGCCTGGACCCGACCTCCGGGTTATTCGCGGGCGAGGGGCATATCCCGCTTGCCTGCACCCCGTCACCCGAGGACGCGGCACCATTGACGGGGTCGACCGAGCCCTGCAAGACCGAATTCACCTATCGCAACGAAGTCACTCGAATTCATGAAGATTCTCGGGTGACGCGTCCGTATACCGAAGCGCAGTGGGCGGAGGTGATGAACCTAGGGCGGGCAGTGGACGCCGACCTCGAGCGCGGCGATGTGCGCTTGACCATGGGCGGCGAGCCCACCTTCGTGTCGGTGGACGACATGGACGATCCGCAGTGGAATACCGCAGCCTTGGGCGATGACAAGCGCCGCTTGGCCGACGACTTGTTCAGGCGTTTGCAGGCGCGTTTCGCCCCCGGCGCCTTGCTGCACCGCGGGCAGGGCAAATGGTATCCGGGCGAACCCCTGCCGCGTTGGGCGCTGACCTGCGTTTGGCGCCGCGATGGTGAACCGGTATGGCGTGAGCCGCGTTGGTTGGCTGATGAAGGGGAAGCCGGAACGGCAGATCTCGCGCAGGCGGAGCGTTTCGCCATCCACTTGGCAGAGCGTCTTGATCTTGACGGGAGCTATGTGAGTGCCGGCTATGAGGATGCCTATCACTATTTGCATGCCGAGCAGTGCCTTCCAGACAACATCGACCCGCTTAACGTCGAGCTGGATGATCCACTTGCGCGCCAGCGTCTTGCTCGGGTGCTCTCGCGCGGCCTGCACCAACCTGTGGGATATGTTCTGCCGGTGCGTTGGGATGAACCTGAGGGGCGCTGGCGTTCCTCGCACTGGCGCTTCCGCGCCGGGGCGATGTATCTACTGCCGGGCGACTCGCCGATGGGTTTCCGGCTGCCGCTGGATGCGTTGCCCTGGGTTGAACCCACACGCCGTGCGCTGCCGACCACGCGCGATCCCTTTGAGCCGCGCACGGCATTGAAGGTATCGATAGGTGAGGTGGCGCGGCGCTATGCCCGCGTGGAGAGTGAGGGCGAAGCACCGGCGGCCGAACCTGTGGATGCCGATGAGTGGGCGGCAGGTGAGATGCCGGTGGCGCATACGGCGCTGTGCGTCGAGGTCCGCGAATCGAGATTGTGCGTGTTCCTACCACCGGTCAGTCATGCCGAGCACTTCCTCGCGCTGGTGACGGCGGTCGAGGACGTGGCGGCAAAGCTCGGCCAGGCAGTCATCGTGGAGGGGTATGAGCCCCCGGAGGACCCGCGTCTGACGCGCTTCAAGCTGACTCCGGACCCCGGCGTGATTGAGGTCAATGTGCAACCGACCGCAAGCTGGGATGCGTTGGTGGAATTGACCACCACGCTTTACGAGGAGGCATTCCAGACGCGCCTAGGCACGGAGAAATTCATGCTCGACGGCCGTCATACCGGGACGGGCGGTGGCAACCACGTGACCCTCGGTGGATTGACGCCGGCGGATAGTCCGATCCTCCGCCGGCCGCAGCTGCTACGCAGCCTGCTCGTGTATTGGCAGCATCATCCGGCTCTGTCGTATCTGTTTTCGGGATTGTTCATCGGCCCAACCAGTCAGGCGCCACGCATTGATGAGGCGCGCGACGACAGCCTGTACGAGCTGGAGATTGCTCTGCAGCAGCTGCCGCCCGGCGAAACCCCCGCACCTTGGCTGGTGGACCGCTTGCTGCGCAATCTGTTGACCGATATCACGGGCAACACCCACCGCGCGGAATTTTGTATCGATAAACTGTTTTCCCCGCAAGGCCCCGCTGGGCGCTTGGGCCTACTGGAATTTCGCGGCTTCGAGATGCCGCCGCACCCACGCATGAGCGCGGTGCAGATGCTGCTGCTCAGGGTCTTGGTAGCACGTTTCTGGAATCAGCCCTATCTGCATCGTCCGGTGCGCTGGGGCACCGGACTGCACGACCGTTTCATGCTCCCACACTTCGTATGGGCCGACTTGCAGTCGGTGGTCGAGGATCTGCAGCGCTGGGGTTATGCCTTTGACCTGCAGTGGTTTGCGCCATTCCTCGAATTTCGCTTCCCGCATTACGGCACGGTGCACTGGAATGGCATCGGCATGGAGTTGCGCGCCGCCCTGGAGCCTTGGCATGTGCTGGGCGAGGAGGTCACGGCTATGGGTACCGCGCGTTACGTGGATTCGTCAGTCGAGCGCGTGCAGCTACGCGTCAGCGGACTGCCGGAAGGACGTTACCGGGTGGTCTGTAACGGTCGCCACGTGCCCTTGACGCCGACCGGCACCGCCGGCGAATACGTCGCCGGCGTGCGCTTCAAGGCCTGGCAGCCGCCTTCAGGGTTACACCCGACAATCCCGCGTCAGGGGCCGCTGGTGTTCGACCTAATCGATTGCTTCAACGCACATGCCGTGGCTGGTTGTACCTACCACGTAGCCCATCCTGGCGGGCGCAACTACGAGGGGTATCCGGTGAATGCCAACGAGGCGGAGGCACGCCGCATCGCACGCTTCCGGGCCGAGGGTCATACGCCGGGGGTCGGCGTGCCACCGCCCGAGGAACCCAACCCCTATCTGCCGACCACGCTGGATCTGCGCTACCGCCCCGCCTGAAGCTGGGGTTTGGCTCAGTCGTCGTCTTCGTCCCAATCGTCGTCTTCGTCTTCGTCCTCGTCTTCCTCTGCATCTGAGTCAGGGTCGTCGACGACGGTGACGAATTCGTCCACCAGCGAATCTTCCGATGGCTCGTCAGGCGCGGTTTTGACCGCTGTCGTACTGCGTTCAGCGATGGTCTGCGCGCGACTGGTGCGGGGGCGGAACTCCTTGCGCGCCTCATTGAATGCGGCCTTCAGCGCGCCTACGTTGGTTTCGCCCTCTTCGAGCTCGCGCAGCTTGGCGTCGACGATCTCACGCTTGTATTCGAGGAAGGTATTACGCGTTTGGTTGAAGAGGTAGATGGTGTCCGGCTTGCCCGTGTTCAGGCGCTGATCGAGCACCACGGGCGTGCTTTTGCTACCTGCCTCCAAGTAACCGCACCATATAGGATTTTCGCTCATAGATTTGACAGCCTACCGGTTGACCGCTGGGAAAGTAGCGACCGTCGGGTGGGTCTGGCGGCGGAGATATCCGCATGCCGGCGATGCGCGATGGTGGGTTTCCCGGCATCCGCTGATCAGCGACGGAAACGCCTTCCATTGCGCCCGTGACCTGCCGGACGTGTCTCGCGCCGCATAATAATCATTGCAGCGCCGGTGTCCATATTTTTGTGCGAGATATTTTCGTCAAATAGGCCACCGCGAAGGCGATCGCAAGCGAACCGGGCAGGTGTGTCATATGCTCTAGTCATGGTTTCGGGCTTCTTGCCCGACGCACCTCAGTAAAAAGGAATGCCAGCCAGTCATGACGCGGCAGGTCACGGGACATCCACCGGATAGAGATCGCTGTGCATCCGAGGCGAACTCGGTCTATACCCTGATCGGCGGTTTCGCCGATGCCCATCTAGAGGCGGACTTCAGGCGCACCCATCTCGGGTGGTTTAACGGTCGCCTGATCACGGCCGGCTTGCTGGGCGGGATTCTTTACTGCGTCGCGCTGTCCTACGACCACGCGGTGCTGGGCAACTCGCGGGCTTTTCAGTTCTTGCTGGCCGATCGCCTGACAGTGCTGATCTCGGGCCTTTGGCTCGCGCTCCATGCGTACCGGAACGGCAGGCGTCAGCTCAGTTTGCCGGTCTTCAGCATGCTCGTTTTTGAGCTGATCCTGGCATCGGGTTTTCTGGGCGTGGTGTTTCTGCACGGTGGTAGCATCGTCTTCCACACGATGAGCATGTTGGCGATCGTCACCGTGTTCTATATTTTCCTGCCCAACCTATCCACGGGTCAGCTTCTCATCCCTTGGTTGTTTAGCCTGGCCTTCCTGGTCATTTTCCGACTCGTATTCGAAGCAACCTCGATTGAATTGACTATCCCGGCCCTGCTATTGCTGCTGAGCAATCTGTTGGGCACCTTCTTTGTCCGTCTGATCAATCGCGGGCAGCGCAGCGAATATGCAACTGTGCAGGCATTGCAGTTGCTCAATGCGGAATTGCGGCAGGAAATCGCTGATCGCAAGCTCATTGAGGATCGTTTGCGAGCGAGCGAGGACAATCTGCAGCATTTGTTCGATGTCGCGCCGGTGCCGCTGGTGCTGACCCGAGATCGAGACGGTGCGATTCTGCGCCTTAACCGCGCGGCTTCCTTGCTGCTGCGTGTCGAGGCCGGTCAGGCCGCGAATCTACGCACGCCGGATTTTTACGTCGATCTGCGCGAGCGTGAGGACGTTATTACCCGGCTGCGTACACAGGGACTGGTCGAGGGCGCGGACGTGCATCTACGCACGAACGACGGCAAGCCGATTGAAACCTTGTTGACGGCGGTGCGTACCGAATTCGATGGCGAAACTGTGTATTTCGTCGGGTTGGTGGATATCAGCGAGCGCAAGCGTATCGAGCGCGAATTGCAGCGACTCGCCAGTACGGATGCGTTGACGGGTCTGCATAACCGTCGCAGTTTCTTTGAGCTGGCCGAACGTGAAATCAGGCGGGCTCGGCGTAAGCACGCGCCACTGTGTCTGTTGTTGCTGGATGTCGACGAATTCAAACAGATCAACGACCGTTTCGGTCACGCGGTGGGCGATAACGCGCTAAACTCGGTCGTTCGCGCGATCAGCGCTTGCCTGCGCGAATATGATATCCCGGCGCGTATCGGTGGCGAGGAGTTCGCCATCCTGCTGCCTGAAGTGGCGCTCGAGGCTGGGATCGAGGCTGCAGAACGCCTGCGTGAGGCCGTAGCCGCCGCATCGGTAGTAACGCCAGGGGGACCGATTACTCTGACCGTGAGCATCGGCGTAGCAGTCGTTGATGGGGATGCCGGGACCATTGATCGTGCCCTCAGTCAGGCAGACGGGGCGCTTTACGAGGCCAAGCGCGCTGGGCGTAACCGCGTGGCTCAGGCCGGCGACGAGAGGCTGAATTAGGCGCATAACCAAGTGAATGCGTCATCGGATGGGGTAGGCAGCCCCTCGGCTCGAAACAATCCCGATGATGGTGTATCAGGGCAGGAATCGTGTGGGATCGGTGAAGCAACCTTCCAATATTGATCGGTTCGAGGTGCGGGGGATCCTGGGCAAAGGTGCGCAAGGCGCCGTCTACCAGGCTTATGATCCGCGCCTCGAACGGCTGGTCGCCATCAAGACCGTGCTCTCCAATGCACTGGGCGATGCTCGCGCAGGCGAATGGCTGATGCGCGAGGCCCGTATCGTGGGGGGCCTCAAGCACCCGAACATCGTGCCGCTGTTCGAGGCGGGGGTGTACCCGGAAGGTGTATTCCTGATCTTCGAGTATGTCGAGGGTGCTTCTCTCGCCGAGCGTCTGCGCAGCGGCCCGTCGTGTGCCGATGAGGCGCCCGGCTTCATGCTCGATGTGCTTGCCGGGGTGGAAGCGGCCCATGCTGCAGAGATACTTCACCGCGACATCAAGCCTTCCAATGTGCTGATCGGTGGCGATGGTCGGGCACGCGTCACCGATTTTGGTATCGCGATGGCAGCGACTGCGGTCACCGATACCAATCTGCAATGGGGTTCTGTGCCTTATCTCTCGCCGGAGCAGGTTACGGGCGGCACGGTGGATACGCGCTCGGATGTGTTCGCGCTCGGGGTTTTGTTTTACGAGTTGTTGACTGGCAAGCGCGCCTTTACCGGCGATTCGCCCGAGGCGATCCGCCGCAACATCGTACAGCGTCGTCTCGATCCACCCTCTCGGGTTGCCGGTCAGGGGGATCCCAGGCTTGACCAGTTGGTGCTGCGCGCCACCGCACGGACACCCGAGGACCGCTACACGGACGCGGGTGAATTTCGTCTGGCGCTTGCCGCGTTGAGTGACGTGAGCCATGAGGCCGGGCGCGGTAGCGGTCTGGATTTCATGCTCCGACGCATCAAGCGCAAACCCGATTTTCCCGGATTTTCGCGTGCGATCCAGGAAATTAACCGCCTGTCTGCCGAGGCGAGCAACCGCAGCGTGGGACAGCTCGCGAATGTCGTCCTGCAGGATTACGCGACCACACAAAAGCTGCTGCGACTGGCCAATTCGTCCTATTACGGTCAATTTGGCGGCAATATTCGTACAATCAGCCGGGCGATCATGATCCTAGGCTTCGAGCAGGTGCGTATGGCCGCGCTTAGCCTGATCCTGTTCGAGAATCTCAAGGATTCCGGTACTGACAGGCATCTGGTCGAGGGTTTGATCGCAGCCTTGCACAGCGCTGTGATCGCCAAGGCCGTGGCCGAGCAGCACACCAATTTGGAACCGGAGCAGGTCTTCATCTGCGCGCTGATGTACACCGTAGGCCGGTTGCTGGTGATTTATTATTTTCCCGAAGAGTATGCGGATATCCGCCTGACGGCGGAGCGCCGCCGAGTGCCGGAATCGAGTGCTGCACGCGAGGTGTTGGGTGTTGATTACGCGCGTATCGGTAAGGCGGTGCTCAAGGAATGGAATTTCCCCGCCCCGATGATCCAGACGCTCACGCCGGTACCCGAGGGGACGGTCTCCAAGCCTGGCGCCGAGGATGAGCGCCTGCGTGTGGTGTGCGCATTTGCCAACGAACTCAGTGGCGAGGTGTCGACCAAGAGCGCGGATGCCAGTCGTCGGTTGGATCGCCTGGCGACCCGTTTTCAGCCGGCACTGGGCCTCAAGCGTCGTCAGCTCGACGAGTTGATCGAATCCTCGCGCAGCAGCCTTCGCGCCTTCGTGGCCGGCACCGGTATCAGCCTACCCGATTGGGCGCTCTCGAAGATGCATGTGCCATCGACCGGCAGCGCTGGAGCTGCCGATGCAGGAGAGGCGGGCGCGATGACCGATTTCGACGCGCCTACGGCGTTGCAGATGAGCGATGAGCAACGTTTGGGCATGCTGATGGCTGGGGTCAATGACGTGACCGCCAGCCTGATGGATAAATTCAATCTGGCCGAGTTGCTCCAGGGCGTGCTGGAGATCATGTATCGCGGGGCGGGCGCCGAGCATGCGGTGTTGTTCCTGCTCGATGCGGCAGGTGGGCACGTGACCGCGCGCCTCGTGCTGGGAGATCGTGCCGAGGCTTTGTTTGGTCTGCGCCTACCGAGCGGTGCCGAACGGCGTGACGTGATAGCCCTTGGATTGTCGGTGGACAAGGATATCGTGGTGCAGGAGGTCGCAGCGGTGGAGCGGCCTGCACAGCGTTATCTGCCGAGCGAACTCGATGGCTTGTTGCGTGGCGAGCGCTTCCTCGTGTTGCCGCTGGTTGCGGCTGGTCGCCGGCTCGGTTTGTTCTATCTGGATCTTCCGCCGGGATTGATACTGGGAGACACGGTGCTGGCAGCCATCAAGACCTTGCGCAATCAGGCGGTCATGGCCTTGCGCCAAGGCAGGTAGGACGCGCCGGCGCGGCTGGGCCCAGTCAGCACCGTGAACAATCGATATGTAGCCGCTGACGGAACCTTGAGGCACCCTTGCGGGCGCCGTTCGCGTATTGATTTCCCGTTTGCTCTTTCCGTATTTGATCGAGATTATTATCAGCCGGGATCGTGAATCGATGAGCGATATCGAGGCAACGCATCGTGCAACCGAGTGCCTGAACGAGGTCGTTGAGGATTGGCATTGTACGGTCTGACGTTTTGACTGGAGCCGCTCGGTACGCCGCTAACGGTGGCGCGGTCTGGCGTCCGCTGAGGCGCGCGCGATCTGTTAAGCTGCGCCTTTGCGGTCGCCCGGCCGCAGTATCCAAGGCATCAAGAGGACTGCCGTGAAGCCAGCATCTTCCCCTCGTCGATTACGACTGTCGACCGTCGTCCTTGTGTTCGTTTTCGGGCTGGTGGCCGGTATCGCGCTTGACCGCCAGTATCTCGCCGGCATCATTCCGGCAGCGGTCGTGCCCTGGAAGGCGGTTCCAGATTTTCTGCTGATGTCGCGGGCCTGGAATCTGATCGATGCGCATTACGTTGATCGCGCCTCGATCAAGCCGACCGACATGACCTATGCGGCCATCAGTGGCATGGTCGATTCACTGGGTGACACCGGACACAGCACCTTCCTGACGCCTGATATGGTCAAGATGGCCGACTCGGTCATCAGCGGGCACTTTGCCGGCATCGGCGCAGAGGTCCAGCTCAAGGGGCGACAGGTCATGATCGTCACGCCGCTTGACGGCACGCCCGCACAACGCGCGCACCTACGGCCTGGTGACATTATTCTCAAGGTTGATGGCAAGGATGTCACCGGCGAGCCCCTGGGCGAAGTGGTTGACCACATTCGTGGCCCAGTGGGTACGCGCGTGGTGCTCGATCTGATGGATCCGGCTACCGGCAAGAAGCGCATGGTCACACTGGTGCGCGCAAAGATACCGATCCACACCGTGAGCTGGCACATGCTACCGGGCACCGTGGTAGCCGATGTGCGTATCTCCAGCTTCAGCAATGGCACGGCAGAGCAGCTTGCCAAGGCGCTGGGTGCAGCACGCAATGCCGGCGCGCGCGGGATTATTCTGGATTTACGCAACGATCCGGGGGGGCTGCTCACCGAGGCGATCGACGTGGCCAGCCAGTTCGTGCCGAGTGGCAACGTAATGCTGGAACGCAACGTGCGGGGGCGTGTGCGCCCGATCAAGGTCAATCCCGATGTACCCAAGACCGGATTGCCGGTCGTGGTGTTGATCAATGGCGGCACAGCGAGTGCCGCCGAGATTGTCGCCGGCGCGCTCAAGGACGACCTGAATGCGCCACTGATCGGGGAGAAGACCTTCGGTACGGGTACGGTGTTGCAGCAGTTCATGTTGCCCGATGGCGCTGCGCTGTTGCTCGCGGTTGAGGAGTGGCTGACACCCAATGGTCATTCCTTCTGGCACAAGGGTCTGCAGCCGACGCAGAAGGTCGTGTTGCCGGCTGACGCGATGCTATTGCGACCCGACGCGATGTCCGATCTAACCGCAGCAGCCTTGCGCAAGTCGCAGGACGTGCAATTGCTCGCCGGTTTGCATGCGGTCGAGGGGCGTATGAAAAAAGCGGCACAGGAAACCGTGGCGGTGTTGGGCAATCATTGAGTGAGTCCCGCCGGGCGGCTTCTCTCCCGGCGGGCTCTCGTTTATAGTTGGCCGCTCGATAGACAAGCCCGCTTGGAGAGACCCCGCCGTACGCGGGGCGCCGAAGGCGCAAACCGCCCGGAAACGCTCAGGCAAAAGGACACGCGGGCCGATATCGACTCTGGAGAGCGGCGGGTTGTACCCGCCCACCGAAGGGGAGGGCCCGCATCACGGGGTCTGATCTCTCAGGTCCGTGGACAGAGGGGCGGCGACCGACATCCGGTGGATGTCGCCTGCCGCCTTTTTGATGGGAACCCGAGTGATGACCCAACGTACCGCCTTGCACACCGAACACCTCGCCGCTGGCGCCAAGATGGTCGATTTTGCCGGCTGGGACATGCCGTTGCATTATGGCTCTCAGTTGGAAGAGCATCACCGGGTCCGCCGCGGTGCCGGCGTCTTTGATGTTTCCCATATGACCGTGCTGGATCTCGCCGGTCCCGGCGCGCGCGATTTTCTGCGACACCTGCTCGCCAACGATGTCGATCGACTCAAGCAGCCAGGCAAGGCGCTGTACAGCTGTATGTTGCAGGCCGATGGCGGCGTGATCGATGATCTAATTACCTACTACCTGGGCGAAGGCCGCTACCGCACGGTGGTGAATGCCGCCACCCGCGACAAAGATCTTGCGTGGATACGCCACCAGGCCGAGGCCTTCGAGGTTGTCGTCACCGTGCGCGACGATCTGTCGATGCTCGCCGTGCAGGGACCAAACGCGCGCACCCTCGCTGCCACGGTATTGGGTGGCGAGGCGGGTATGCGGGCCCTCGAACTCAGCATCTTCCAGGCCGTCGAGCTGGGCGAACGATTCGTGGCACGTACCGGCTATACCGGTGAGGACGGCTTCGAGATCATGTTGCCGAACGAGGAAGCTGCAGAATTCTGGCGCGCGCTACTGGCGGCCGGTGTGCACCCCATTGGCCTCGGCGCGCGCGATACCCTGCGTTTAGAGGCCGGCATGAATTTGTATGGTACCGACATGGACGAAACCATCACGCCGCTCGAATGCGGGCTTGCATGGACCCTCGCCTGGGAACCTCTGTCGCGTGACTTCATTGGGCGCAAGGCGCTGGAGCATCAACGCGCCGAGGGTCGCCTGCGTCGCTTCGTGGGCTTGGTGCTGGAGGATCGCGGCGTGCTGCGCGGTCATCAGCGCGTGATCGTCGAGGGATCTGGCGAGGGCGAAACCACCAGTGGCACTTTTTCACCTACCTTGGGTATGGCGATCGCGCTGGCGCGGGTGCCCGCGGGGACGGAGGAGACCTGCGAGGTCGAAATTCGCGGCAAGCGCCTGAAGGCACGTGTAGTTAAACCGCCTTTCGTGCGCAATGGGCAGAGCTGTCTCTAGCCGAAATGCGGCTGGAATAGACATTAACAATTCATGCAAAACAGTCTCGGGAGACAATCGCAATGAGTCAGCAGATGGCGGAACTGAAATTCACTCGGAGTCATGAATGGGTGCGCGACAATGGTGATGGCAGCTGCACCGTCGGCATCACCGATCATGCGCAGGAACTACTGGGCGATCTGGTCTTCGTCGAGCCACCCGAGGCTGGCCGACAGGTCCATGCGGGCGATGCCTGTGCCGTGGTGGAATCGGTCAAGGCCGCTTCCGATGTGTATGCACCGTTGGCCGGCGAGGTACTGGAAGGTAACGAAGCGCTCGCGGATAGTCCTGAGCTGATCAACCAGGATGCCTACGGTGATGGTTGGATTTTTCGTCTGCGCCTGAATGCGGTAGGCGATCTGGCCGAACTGATGGATGCGGATGCCTATACCGCTTTTGTGGAAGCCGAGGGCTAAGGCCCCGTCGAGGACAACACACTAATGCCGTTTATTCCACATACCGACGCCGATGTCCGCGACATGCTCGCAGCCATTGGCGTGGCCGATATCGAAGATCTGTTCGACGAAATTCCCACAGCGTTGCGCGCCAAGGGCTTGGATGGTGTGCCGCCGGCACTGTCCGAGATGGAAACCCTGCGGCTGATGCGCGAGCGAGCGAGTCAGGACCGCGCGATGCTCAATTTCATCGGCGCGGGTGCCTATGAGCACCACATCCCGGCGGCGGTCTGGGAAATCGCCACCCGCGGCGAGTTCTACAGCGCCTACACACCCTATCAGGCCGAGGCCTCGCAGGGCACGCTGCAACTGATTTACGAATACCAGACCATGATGACCGGGCTGACCGGCATGGCGGTGTCTAACGCGTCGCTGTACGACGGTGCCTCCGCGTTGGCCGAGGCAGTGCTCATGGCGGTGCGTCTCAACCGACGCGCAACTACGCGTCGCGTGCTGGTCCCCACCAGCCTCAATCCCGCATGGCGCGCCACGACGCATAATATCGTGCACAACCAGGGTATCCAGCTGGTCGATCTGCCCTGCGATCCGGTCAGCGGCCGTATAGACGTCTCGACGCTCGCAGCCTATGAAGGACAGGGCGCGGTGACCGCCCTGGTCGTGCCGCAGCCGAATTTCTTCGGCGTGCTCGAGGAGGTCGATGCACTGACCGACTGGGCCGCGCAGCACGATGTGATCCTGATCGCGGCCGTCAATCCGCTCACCTTGGCGCTGCTCAAACCGCCGGGCGAGTGGGGCGCGGCCGGTGTCGACATCGTCGTCGGTGATGGTCAGCCTCTCGGTGCCCCATTGTCCTACGGTGGTCCGTACTATGGTTTTATGTGTGCCCGTAAACAGCACGTGCGGCAGATGCCTGGGCGTATTGTCGGTCGCGCGGTAGATGCCGACGGCAAGCCCGGTTTCGTGCTCACGCTGCAGGCACGCGAGCAGCACATCCGCCGCTCCAAGGCGACCTCCAATATTTGCACCAATCAAGGTCTGGTGGTGACGGCCTCGACCATTCACATGGCGATTCTCGGTCCAGAAGGGCTGGCGCGCGCGGCCGGGAGCAGCTACGCGAACACCCATGCGCTGGTTGATCGCGCGGATGCTTTGGGGGTCCGCCCCGTGTTTACCGGCGATTATTTCCACGAAGTTGCCCTGCGCCTGCCGCGCCCAGCGGCCGACGTACTGGCGGCTATGGCCGCAGATGGGATTCAGGCGGGTTACGATCTCGGTAAAATCGATTCCTCACTGGACAACGCGCTATTGGTCTGTGCTACCGAAACCAAAATACCGGAAGATATTGACCGTTATATCGACAGTCTCAAGCGTGCCCTCAAGGGCTGACCACAACCGAAGGAGAAGCAGATGGCCACGATCACCCTGCAAGGCAATCCGATCCATACTCACGGCGAGCTACCCAAGATCGGTGCGTCAGCGCCGGATTTCCATCTCGTGGACGGCGATCTGAACGACGTCAATCTGGCCAGCTATGCCGGCAAGAAAAAACTGCTCAATATCGTGCCGAGTCTGGATACACCGACCTGCGCACTGTCTACACGCAAATTCAACGAGTTCGCCAAGGGGCGTGACGGTGTGGTGATGCTGATGGTCTCCGCCGACCTGCCGTTCGCGCAAAAGCGCTTCTGTGATGACGCAGGCTTGTCCAATGTGATCTCGCTGTCGCTGATGCGTACTCGCGCCTTCGCCAAGGACTACGGTGTGTTGATCGAGGACGGTCCGCTGGCAGGCATCACCGCGCGCGCAGTGGTCGTACTTGATGAGAACGACCAGGTGGTTTACACCCAAATGGTATCCGAGATCGCCGACGAACCCGATTACGAAGCTGCCCTGGCGGCCCTGGCTTGAAGCTGCGCCGCCGGCGTGCGTCCAGCCGTACCGGCGGCGTTATTCCATTCATTTTGAGAGTGTGTCACCCATGCTGATCTTCGAACACGCCCGTCCGGGCCGTCGTGCCGCTGCTCAGGCACCGTTGCAGGCCGCCGTTACGGCAAGTCTGCCAGAACGTTTCCGGCGCGGCAGCGCCACGGGGTTGCCCGAAGTGTCCGAGTTGCAGGCGGTGCGTCATTACACCCGGTTGTCGCAGAAGAACTTCTCCATCGACACGCACTTCTATCCGTTGGGGTCGTGCACCATGAAGTACAACCCGCGGGGCTCGAACGCCGCGGCGATGCTCGACGGTTTTCTCGGCCTGCATCCGCATACTCCTGACGCCTACGCGCAAGGCATGCTGAGCTGTCTCCACGAACTGCAGGAGATGCTCAAGGGCGTGACCGGCATGCGCGGCGTCTCGTTGACGCCGATGGCGGGTGCGCAGGGCGAATTCGCCGGCGTGGCGATGATCCGTGCGTATCACGAGGCTCGCGGTGACAGCGCGCGGACCGAGATCCTGGTGCCTGACGCCGCGCACGGCACCAACCCGGCGACTGCGACCATGTGCGGTTACGGCGTGCGTGAAATTCCGACCGACGCCGAGGGCGACGTCGACATGGCGGCTCTGCGCGCCGCCGTCGGTCCACAGACTGCGGGCATCATGTTGACCAATCCTTCGACGCTGGGCGTGTTTGAGCGCCGCATCCACGAGATTGCTGCGATCGTGCACGAGGCGGGCGGTCTGCTGTACTACGACGGCGCCAATCTCAACGCCATTCTCGGCAAGGTGCGCCCCGGCGACATGGGCTTTGATGTCATCCACATGAATCTGCACAAGACCTTTTCCACCCCACATGGCGGCGGCGGTCCAGGCGCTGGCGCGGTCGGCGTCGGCGAACGTTTGCTGCCTTTCATGCCGGTGCCTGTGGTGGCGCGTGAGGAGGCGGGATACAGATTGCTGACCGAACACGATATGCCGCAGAGCATCGGCCGGCTGTCTGCCTTCATGGGCAATGTCGGCGTTCTGCTGCGCGCTTATGCTTACATGCGCATGCTGGGACACGAGGGCATGCAGCGCGTGGCCGAGTACGCCACCCTGAATGCCAACTACCTCGCCGTCCGGTTACGCGACGCGGGCTTCACACTGGCCTATCCGCGACGCCGGGCAACGCATGAATTCGTGGTCACGCTCAAGCGTGAGGCCAAGGAAACTGGCGTGACGGCGATGGATTACGCCAAGCGTCTGCTCGATTACGGCTTCCATGCGCCGACTACCTATTTCCCTTTGCTGGTACCCGAGTGCCTGCTGATCGAGCCGACGGAGACCGAGGCGCGCGAGGATTTGGATGGTTTTATCGAGGCGATGGCGACGATCCGTCGCGAATCAATGAGCGAAGCCGATATGGTCAAGGGCGCGCCCTACCGATTGCCCAACCGTCGTTTCGACGAGGTGCGCGCGGCGCGCGAGCTGGACCTGCGCTGGCAGCCGGGACAGTGAAGCCTATGAAGCCCTGAGGCCAATTCATCGCCCTGAAACCTTTCCCCGTTAGCGTGTTGTCTTCGCGCAACGGGGTATGGGGTTTCATGGCGTCGAGCGGTTACACGGGCTTCAAGCGTATCGTCAAGGCGGCCGGCTACTCCTGGCACGGCTTGTGTTCCACCTTTCGCCACGAGTCCGCCTTTCGACAGGAGCTGGCGCTCAGTGCCGTGCTCGTGCCGCTGGCGTTCTGGTTGGGCCAGGACGCCGTTGCACGGGCACTGATGATTGGCTGCGTCTTTCTGGTGCTCGTCGTCGAGTTGCTCAATTCCGCAATCGAGGCGGCCATCGACCGCTTCGGAGGCGAGCACCACCTGTTGTCCGCACGAGCGAAGGACATGGGCTCGGCGGCAGTGCTGGTCGCGATCCTCAATGCGCTAATCGTGTGGGCACTGTTGTTAATCTGAGTGCTGAAGGCGTCTTCATCGCATCGTCAAACCGATGAGATCGGGTTGTCATCTTGTCCACCCATAGTGCCTCCATCCGGGCGGCTGGGGATGGGGCATGGAACCACTCGATTACCGAGCGATCTTCATTTCCGACATACATCTGGGGACGGCCGACTGCCGTGCCGATTACCTGCTGGATTTTTTACGCCATACGCGCTGCGATACGCTTTATCTGGTCGGTGACGTCGTCGATCTGTGGGCGATGCGGCGACAAGTGCACTGGCCACAGAGCCACAGCGAGGTTGTGAGAACCTTCTTCGAGCTTGCCGCCAGCGGTACCCGGGTGGTGTACATCCCAGGTAATCACGATGAGGCGCTACGCGCACTGAGCGGTTGCCACTTCAACGGTATTGAGATACTTCGGGATACGGTGCATGTGACGCGCGACGGTCTCGGGCTGCGGGTGAGTCATGGAGACGAGTTCGATGCAGCCGTACGTTGTGGGCGCTTGGTACAGGCCATTGGCGATGTGGCCTACAACGTTCTGCTCTGGCTCAATCGGCACACCGCGCGGTTGCGTGGTCGCTACGGCCGTCCCTATTGGTCGTTGTCCGCCTGGCTTAAGGAACGCGTAGGCGGCGCCAGACGTTATGTCCGTCGTTTCATGCTGGCAGCAGTGCACGAAGCCCGGCAGGGTGATTTTGACGGCTATGTGTGCGGCCACATTCACGTGGCCGGGATCGAGCAGGTCGATGGCATGCTGTATTGCAACGATGGCGACTGGGTGGAGCATTGCACCGCGCTGGTCGAAAATCGCGACGGTCGCCTGCAGCTGATCCATTGGGCGGACCATAAGCGGGTGGAACGCGAGCATACCGGGGATGAGGTGCTTGATGCCGTCAGTCCCTTGCCGGTGCCCGAGTTGGTGGCTCAGTGGGCCAGGCAGTTATCCAGGTGAGTCCCGAGAGCGTCCATCAGCTCGAAATACAGGTCCGGGCCGGGTTTTAGATCGGCGCCGAGAGGGTCGAGTACACCAATGCGTACGTCGCTACCGGCGGTAACCGTGCGAACGAGCGGCGAGGCGAATTCGGGTTCGCGAAACATACAGCGTACCCCGTAGTGCGTGATTGCCTGACGCGCTGCTTCCACTCGCCGTGCGCCTGGCGGCAGCGATGGCTCCACGGTCAACGCACCGACCGCGCGCAGGCCGTAGCGGGTGTCGAGATAGGCGTAGGCATCGTGAAACACCATGAACGGGACGGTCTTGACTGGTGCAAGTATGTGCGCCAGGTGCTGATCCAGACGCGAGAGCCTCGCTTCCAGCGCTGTTGCGTTGGTTTGGTAGCGCGCTGCGTGCGCCGGATCGATGGTGCTGAGTACACGGGTGATTTCATGCACCATGGCCTCTGCATTGCGAGGGTCCAGCCAGATATGTGGATTGATTTCGGCATCGTGCGGCAACGAGCGGTGTGCGTGATCCGCGATGTCTTCGTCTGGGGCAATGCCGAAACCGGCGCGCACCGGCAATAGCTTGATTCCAGGTGCCTGCGACAGCGCCACCACGCGTACGTCCGCAGGCAAGTTTTTCAGTGGGCGATTGAGAAATGTTTCGAGCATGGGGCCGACCCAAAAGACCACGCGGGCTTGGCTGAGCGCGCGCATATCGCTAGGACGCAAGCTGTAGGTATGCGGTGAGGCTGCGCCGGGTACGAGCAAGTACGGCTCATCGCCAGTACCGGCCATCACGCCGGCAACCAGTGACTCGATGGGTTTGATACTGGCGACCACGAGCGGTGTACTGGCTTGTGCGGCAGCGGAACAGGCGAGCAGGAACGCACACAGGGCAGTGAACAAGCCGGAGGTGTGGCGTAGCAACGGCGAAGGGCGTGCATGCATGGTCAGTCCCGTCAGTGGCGCATAATTATGAAAGGTTATAATATAACAAAAACTCACCCAGGCAAGCGATTATGGACCCGCGTACCAGTACAGAGGATGCCGGCTGGCGTCATCGTCTCGACCAGGCAGAGAGATTATGTCGTGAGCGTGGCGCACGTTTCACGCCTTTGAGGCGCCGTGTATTCGAATGTCTGCTGACACGTGGGGCGCCTGTGGGTGCGTACGAGTTACTGGCGGAATTGCGCGAGGAGGGTTTTGCGGACGGGCCGCCGACCGTGTACCGAGCGCTCGATTTTCTGCGTGCGCAAGGTCTGGCGCATCGGGTGCGTAGCACGAACGCCTTCGTGGCCTGCGATCACCCTGGTGACGCACATGGAGGGTTGCTGCTGATTTGCCGCGAGTGTGGCGGTAGCGTGGAGGTCGAGCCGGATGTTGTGGGTGCGGTTGTGCGCGAACAGGCTGCGCTCCACGACTTCGAAGCGGCTACTCAGTTGATCGAGATCAGCGGGTGGTGTCAGCGGTGCCGGCCGTTATGACGCTGTCATCCGCAGTCTTGATCGAGGCCACGGGGCTGGCCGTCACGTTCGGGGAAAGGCAAGTATTGGAAAATGTCGACCTGAGCCTGAGCGAGCGGGAGATCGTGACGCTGATCGGGCCCAACGGCGCAGGTAAGACCACGCTGGTGAGGACATTGTTGGGTTTGCAGCGTCCGAGCACTGGTAAGCTGACACGTCGCCCCGGCCTTCGTATCGGCTATATGCCCCAGCGCGTGACGGTGGACGCAATACTGCCGATGAATGTAGAGCGCTTCCTGCGTTTGGGTGCGCGCCGCCGCTCGGCGGTTGCACATACGGCGGCGCGTTTGGGTGTTAGCGATTTGTTGCACAGTCCGATACAGGGCCTCTCCGGTGGAGAGATGCAACGTGTATTGCTCGCGCGTGCGCTGCTGCGTGATCCACAACTGCTGGTCTTGGATGAGCCGGCGCAGGGTGTGGATGTCGGCTTGCAAAGCGCTTTCTATCGGCTGATCCGGCAGATACGTGACGAGCAGGCCTGTGGCGTGCTGATGGTATCGCATGACCTGCATCTGGTGATGGCCGCAACGGATCGTGTCATTTGTCTCAACGGGCATGTCTGCTGTACAGGGCGGCCGGAAGCGGTCAGCCGCGACCCGGCCTATCAACGGTTGTTCGGCGGTGCCGACACGCGCGGGCTGGCTGTATATGCGCATGACCATGACCATACGCACGATGCCATGCCGCTTGCACCGGACGAAGTGATTTCGGAAGAGGAGAAGGGCAGTGCCTGATTTCGTCTGGCATGCGTTGCTTGGGGGCATGGGGGTGGCGTGTGTTGCCGGTCCGCTGGGTTGCTTCGTGGTCTGGCGACGCATGGCCTATTTCGGCGATACCTTGTCGCATTCCGCCTTGCTCGGGGTCGCCTTGGGTTTCCTATTGGGGATCGATCTGCGCATCGGTATTCTGGTGGTATGCCTGCTCGCCGGCTTGCTGTTGGTGGCTATGCATGGTCGCCAGCGCCTAGCGAGCGATACCCTGCTCGGCATTATTGCGCACACGGCGCTCTCGCTGGGTATGGTGACTATCGCCTTCCTGCCGTCCCTGCGCATCGACCTGATGGGTTATCTATTCGGCGACATCCTCGCAATCAGTCAGCGTGATTTGCTGACTATTGCACTTGGCGGTTTGATGGTGCTGATAGCGCTTGCGAATATTTGGCGCGGCCTGCTTTCGGCGACGGTACATGAGGATTTGGCACGCGTGGAAGGCGTGCCGACAGCGCGCAACAATTTGATTTTCGTCCTGCTGCTGGCGCTGGTCGTGGCTGTGGCGATGAAGGTGGTGGGGATGCTGCTGATCACGGCCCTGCTGATTATCCCGGCAGCCACGGCGCGGCGCTTCGCGGGTTCGCCAGAGCGCATGGCTTTGCTGGCTGCCCTCGTGGGCATATTGGCCGTAGCGGGTGGAGTCTTTGGGTCCTTACGCTGGGACACGCCGGCCGGCCCATCGATCGTGGTGGCGGCAACCATTTTGTTCATGTTGGCGTTTTTGCTGCCTGTAATGCGCCGTGAGTCGGTATTGCCACCTCGCCGTTTATGAGATTGGTAACAATAATGGTTCTCATTACATGTAAATTCAGGTATACTCTCCTCAAGTTCAACGCAGTATCCGGAGTTTATCGATGATCGCTTCCGCAACCGGGCTTGCCGCTAACCATCAAGGTGCCGTTCAAGGTGGTTTTCCGCTCGCGATGGCCTCAACAGGAGAGCAGGTTCGGGTCGTGGCCCTGAGTGGCGGCGATGCGCTGGAAAAGCGTTTGGCGGCCATGGGTTTGGGACTGGGCAGCGAATTTGCACTTGCACAACGCGAGGGCGCAGCCGGGGCCGTGATCAGCCTAGCCTCCACGCGACTGGCGCTAAGCCTTGGCATGTTACATCGGATACGGGTTGTGAAGGTTTGATGGGGGGAGTAAGGCGATGGTCCTAGCGGACCTTAAAGTCGGGGAGTCAGGACGGGTGCGCGGATTCGCACAATCCGAGGCAATTTATCGCCGCAAGCTGATGGCGATGGGGCTGACCTTGGGGGCGGAATTCACGATCACTCGCCTGGCTCCGCTCGGCGACCCGGTGGAAATCCGGGTGCGGGGTTCGGCACTGACCCTGCGGAAGGATGAGGCCGCCGCGCTGCGAATCGAAAAAATTTGATTTGATGCAGCTCGGCGGTTTTTTTATCCACATGTGGTAATGATTCTCAATCAATAGAGGTTGCTATGACCCACGGTGTCATCGGCCTAATCGGCAATCCCAATTGTGGCAAAACAACGCTGTTCAATGCCTTGACCGGTTCCCGACAAAAGGTCGGCAACTGGCCGGGCGTGACCGTGGAGCGCAAGGAAGGTCGCTTCGAATGGGATGGTGGGTCGATCGTAGTGGTTGATCTTCCGGGGACCTATTCGCTGGATGCTGGATCAAGCGCGTCCCTGGATGAGGCCATCGCGCGGGATTATGCCCTTGCCGGCGAGGCGAATCTGATTGTCAACATCGTCGATGCCTCTAATCTGGAACGCAACCTCTATTTGACCACCCAGTTGCTGGAAATGCGATTGCCGTTGGTGCTGGCGGTGAATATGCTCGACGCCGCACAGGAAGCGGGCGTGCGGTTGGATATGGAACGCCTGGCTGAAGGGCTCGGCTGTCACGTCGTGCCGATGGTAGCCACGCGCGGAGAGGGCGTCGAGGTACTCAAGCGTGTGGTGGTGACTCAGGTACGGTCATCCCCACGGCGCGGGGTGGAGATAATATACGCGCCGATGATCGAGGAGGCGTTGAGCGAGCTCGTCGGTCTGCTGGAGGCCCCGGCGAGGGCGCACGGTATGGATGCGCGCTGGTTAGGAGTCAAGTTGCTGGAGGGCGATATACAAGCGGAGTCGCTTGCGCCGGAAGCGGCGCTGGCGTTGGCAAGACACCACCAGACACGTATTGAGGGGCACCTGGGCGAGCCCGCCGATGTGTTCATTGCCGAGGCGCGCTACAACTTCGTGCACGAGCTGTTGCAGGAATCGATGCGTCGCGAAGGACAGGTGCGACGCAGTACCTCAGATCGGATCGATCGGGTGGTACTCAACCGATATCTCGGTATCCCGGTATTCCTGCTGGTGATGTACTTACTGTTCGTGATCAGCTTCAACGGTGGCAACATCTTCCTGGATTTTTTCGACCAGACGAGTCACGCAATCTTCGTCGAAGGTTTTGCCCGTTTGCTGGCGTCTGTGGGAAGCCCTGATTGGATGATCAGTCTGCTCGCGTATTCGCTGGGTGGGTCGATCCAGCTGGTTTCAACCTTCATCGCCCCCATCGGTATGACCTTCCTGTTCTTGTCCGTACTGGAAGATTCGGGTTACATGGCGCGTGCAGCCTTCGTGATGGATCGATTCATGCGCCGGATCGGTTTGCCTGGCAAAGCCTTCGTGCCGATGATTGTCGGTTTCGGTTGCAACGTACCGGCGGTCATGGCGACCCGCACGCTAGAGGATCCGCGTGAGCGTTTGGTGGCTGCGCTGATGCAACCGTTCATGTCGTGCAGCGCGCGCCTGACGGTGTATATGGCCTTCGTGGCCGTCTTTTTTCGCGAATATGGCGGCCAGCTTGTTTTCGGGCTGTATGTACTCGGCATCGTGGTCGCAATCCTGACCGCGTTCATTCTCAAGCGTACGGCTTTGCGTGGTGAGGCGAGTCCCTTCGTCATGGAATTACCGTCATATCACTTCCCGACGTTGCGGGGCACGCTGCGTAGTACCTGGGAGCGGCTTTCGGTGTTTTTATTGCGCGTGGGCAAGGTGATTATCATCGCCTCCATGGTCGTGACCGCACTGGCGAGCATCAGCCCCACCGGGCGCGGCCTTGGGGATCACGAGGTAGGTGAGTCGATCCTGGCCGAGGTGGGCAAGGGCCTGACGCCGGTCTTTGCCCCCATGGGCATCACCCAGGAGAATTGGCCGGCCACGGTGGGTCTGCTCTCCGGGGTGGTGGTCAAGGAAATCGTGATGGGCACGCTCAATGGCGTCTACAGCAAGTTGGGCGCGCCGGACGGTGGCAGCATGGGCGGTGCTTCAAATAAGTCCGGGCTGTTAGAGCAGCTCGGCGCCGCTGTCGCGACCATCCCGACCAACGCGGCCGCTTTTGCGCATGGCTTCCTTGACCCTCTGGGTTTCGGTGGCCTGCAGCGTGCGTCTGGCGACCTCAAGACCTCGGCTGAGGCCCAGGGTCTCCAGGTCAATACGCTGACGCGCCTGGGTAGCCTGTTCACTGTGCCGGCGGCCATCGCCTATCTGATTTTCATCCTGCTTTACATGCCCTGCGTCAATACCATTGCGGCGATCCGGCGGGAGACCGGCAGCCGAGGCTGGACGGCCTTTGCCGTACTGTGGGGGCTGTTGTGGGCTTATGGTCTGGCGGTGCTCTACTACCAGATGGCAACCTTCGGCGAGCATCCTGCTAGTGCACTACTCTGGCTGGTTGGGGTCCTGGCGACACTGGCATCGGTTGTTGTGGGTCTGCGCCGCTATGGTTTGCGCCGTGAGCTCACGGCTCAGTTGCGGCGGATATGATGGGTCCGGCCGCCGTCAAGGCCTATCTGGCGGAGCGCGGCAGAGCGCCAATGTCGGATTTGGTCCATCGCTTTGACAGCGATCCTCGAGCGCTTTTAGGCGTTCTCGAATTCTGGATGCGTCGAGGCAAGGTGCGACGACTTGCCGGCGATGCATGTTCGGGGGGTGTGGTGGAGGTTGCGGGATTGCCCGTGAGCCGGAATTGACGGCGATCTACGAGTGGGTCAAGGCGGATCAACCTTTGCGGTTCGTGTCGCCGGAGGCTTGGCGGCGTAAGCCCGCTGAGAGGCCTAGCCTAGCTGATCATGCCGCCGGAAAAGGCATACAGGCTGGCGGCTGCGGTGAGACTGCCGATCAACGCCCCAGCGATGACGTCGCTGGGGTAATGCAGCCCGAGCACTAGACGCGATAGCGCGACTAGAAGCGTGAACGGGATCACTATGATGGACCACATCGGGTAATAGGCGATGAGGATAATGCTGAAGCCGACGGCGTGCATGGTGTGGCCGGAAGGGAAGCTGAACTCGTCCAGCGGCGCTACGCTTTGCAGAATACCGACCTCGGCTTGGCAGGGTCGTGGACGACTGGTGGTGTGTTTGAGCCAGCGGTAGAGGAATAGCGAGATCAAGCCGACCGCGACCATCTGCAGACTGACTCGTGCGGCTGCGGCGCCGTGTATCAGGGGCAAGGTCAGGATAATGGCATACCAGAAGACGCCGTCGCCCAGGCGGCTGACCGCAGCGAATAGGCGTGCGGGCATCCGCCGGCGATTGGCGCGATTGAACAGGCGGCAGACATGCTGGTCCACCTCAGTCAGACGTTCAAGCAGTCGCATGGCAATCCTCCTCCGGAGACGGGGATCCATCAGGTAGAGCATACTCGTAGAGTAGCGCTTCCAGTTGGTCGGTGATATGTGACCAGTCCAAGGTTTCAGCGGTATGACGTGCTGCGGGCCGTATGCGTTCCAACAATGCGGAGTCGCTTGCGATGTGGGCTGCTTGTGCGTAAAAGGCGGTTTCCTCGCCGAGCGGTGCGAGCAGGCCATTGATGCCGGACTCGATATGTTCACGGCCGGCGGCATAGTCGAAGCCGACGACCGCGAGTCCGCTGGCCATGGCTTCGAGCACGACGTTGCCGAAGGTTTCGCTGATGCTCGGGAAGAGGAAAATATCCGAGCTGGCGTAGTGTCGCGCGAGATCCTCTCCGACACGTGGTCCGGCAAAGATCAAATCCGGGTGATCGCGTCGCAGCGCCATCTCATGCGGCCCGTGGCCGACCAGTACGAAGCGCAGCGACGGCGCATGCGTCTGCATGTGGCGGTAGGTGCTGACCGCTAGGGCGATGTTTTTTTCCGGCGCGAGTCTGCCAACGTACAACACCACGGGGGTTTCGGCGTCGACGCCCCATTCGCGCCGTAATTCCAAGTCACGCCGATGCGGACCGAAGAGTTGGGTGTTGACCCCTCGGGAAATGACCTTCGCGTTGTTGAAGCCCTGCTGGCCAAGTTTTAGCGCCAGCTCGCGAGTAGGCACCAGGGTACTGGATGAGCGGTTATGGAATCGTCGCAACACGGCTCGGATGACGGGCTCCAACCAGCCAAGTCGATAGTGTCGGCTATAGAAATCGAAGCGTGTATGAAAACCGGTAATTGCCGGGATGCCGAGCCGACGGGCGACGCGCAATGCGGCCGCGCCCAGTGGCCCTTCCGTCGCGATATACACGATGGTCGGGCGGAAACGGGCCCATTGACGGTGCAGCGCACGGGCAACCGGCAATCCGAAGCGTAGCCCCCGGTAGCCGGGTATTGGCAGTCCGGGTACGAGACATTCCTCCAGGCCGCCAGCCTCGGGCCGGCTGCGGTCTTGTCCACCCTGACTAGGACGTGTCAGCTGGATGCGATGTCCGCGCTCCAGCAGCCCGCCCGCCCAGTGTCGCAAGGTGTTCGCGACACCATTGATTTCCGGTGGCCAAGTTTCCGTGATCAGGGCGATTCGCAGACGGGGGGGCGAAGCGTCACCTTCCCCGTGAGCCGGGGCGGGGGAGATCGGCAGGTGGTCGGCTAATGCGTTCATGCGCAGTCACCCAAACGACCCATTTGGATGGCGTCGCTGGTCGTGCCGGTGACCTGTGCGTTGACGATATCGTGCGTGGCTCTGGCCAGTACCTTGCGTTCAAGGTCGTCATGCACCGCCAAGGGCTTCAGGAAGGCCAGTTCAACGTGAATAAGAGGCTCTCCGAGCACGCGCCACGCGTGCGCCAGCAGGGTGTCGTCATCGACGAAGGGCGCAATCGGGTGGGGTTCACCATAAGGCGCCCCGATGCGCGGGAGGTAGCGTAAGGCGATTGGCTGTACCGGAACGCCCGCCCGGATGGCAGCGGCGAACAGGCGTGGATGGAATGTACGTACTCGGTCACCTCGCGTGGTGGTCGCCTCGGCAAACAGGACCACACGTCGCCCCCGAATGAGGTGCCAGGTAATCTCTTCGGCTGCCGCATCGGCGCCACCTCGCGCACCTCGGCGGATGAACAAGGTGCCGCCGCGCGTGGCCAGCCAGCCAATGATGGGCCAGCCTCGAACCTCGGATTTGGATAGGAAGCTCACGGGCATCTGCCCGCCGAGCACTGCAATATCGATCCAGGAAATGTGGTTGGCCACCCAGAGTGCGCCGCCTGGCGTCGGCTTTCCCTTGGTCTCGATGCGCAGCCCGAGGATGCGACCGATGCGAGCCCGCCACCAACAGGCGATCGCATCGAACAGGGGGCTAGGAGCTGTCTGTCGCGCGCGGGTGAAGGCGAGCGTAAGCCCCACGCCGAGTGCGGCATGGACGATTAGGCTCAGCAGTTTATAGATACGTCTCAGGTTGCGCATCGACGTGTTGACCGGGGCGGCTCAGGTAGGTCGCGGGCAGGCGCCGCGGCGTGCCGGAGTGGAGGAAGTGCCGGCCATAGCGCGGGTTGAGGCGATCAACCTCAAGCAAAATGAGTAGATCGGCGACATTGAATGCCTTGTCCTCACAGGGTTCTCCGCAAATCCAAGCGCCCAGCCGGAGATAGGCCTTGAGCAACGGCGGAATGCTCAGGGGTGATAGCGTACCACGCCCGGGCATGGTCTCCAGCGGATGGCGGGGTGCAACGCGCAGTTCGGCAGGCGATAGATAGCCCTGTTTGCGGATGCGAGCCATGATCGCATGCGCCTCTTGTCCGCCGTCGCGCAGTCCGATGCTGGCGCAGCCGATCATGTAGTCCACGCGATGGATGCTCATGAAGCGGCCGAGTGCGGACCACAATACGCTAATCGCGACACCGTTGCGGTAGTCCGGGTGGATGCAGGTACGGCCTATCTCGATGATTCGCCCAGGCAGGCCAAGTATCGGACCCAGGTCGAACTCGGATTCCGAGTAAAAACCGCCTGACAGCCGGGATTGTGTATCCGTCAAAATACGCGTGCTACCGATCACCTCGCCACTACGCGTGTCGCGCACCAGCAGGTGGTGGCAATAGTGATCGAAGCCGTCGGTTTCGAGCCCAGGAGATGTCGAGTGGACCAGCGCGCCCATCTCCTCGGCAAAGATGCGATAGCGTAGTTGCTGCGATTCGCTGACCTGCGAGTCGGTGGTTGCGAGCTCGGCTACCAGGTGCATTTGCACCAGGCTATTGCGGGCCAAATTGTCACCCATGTTCCATCTCCTGTCCGACATTTTCGCCATGCTAGGTGGGCTTGTTGTCAACGCCGTGACCAGGATGTGATGCTTCGATTACACCTTTGGTCCGCTCAGGGCAGGGGGTGCGCATAGTCACCGGATTCCGTCGCATAGTCCTCCGCATCCCATAACTTGAGACCACCTGAGAGGTTTAGAACATGAGAGAAGCCCATTAGTTGCAGATTGTCTGCAGCCAGTGCGCTACGACCTCCGGTATCGCAATAAAGCACGACGGTCTTGTCTCGCGCTTCGTGCAGTGCCGCCACTCGACGGGCATTGTGTGGGTCCGCGGCGCTCTCGATTAACCCGCGTGGAATCAACAGCGCGTCGGGGATGTGGGCCTTCGCATATTCATACGGCTCGCGCGTATCGATGAGTACGAGGTCTTCCCCCGCTTCTAGTCGTTCCGCCAGTTCGTCGGCGCTGATGTCGGTGACGCGCGCGCGCGCGTCGGCAATGAAGTCTGCGAGGGTCTTGTTCATGGGGCTCCGTGTCGATTTTGTTGGCAATTACCGCTTTAAAATAATGGTAATGTACCCGGTTGGGCATGGGGTAAATGTGAATAGCTTATGGAGGTTGGGTCGATGTCGGTAGTGTTGTATGAGCATGGGGACCATCGTTGTCTGGCATTCGGCGACTTGGTGGCAGGCGGTAGCGGCGTGCAGGCTAACCAGTTCGTGATCATAGACGACGGGCAGAGCGCGATCCTCGATCCAGGTGGCGAGCTGACCTTTACCGCATTGACGGTCGAGCTTGGCAGGCATCTGAGTTTGGACAAGCTGACGTATCTGATCGCTTCGCATCAGGATCCGGACATCATCTCCTCGCTGCAAAGCTGGGTGACGCGTACACGGGCAACCGTCGTTTGTTCGAAGCTGTGGTCGCGCTTCCTGCCCCATCTCGTGCCTTCGTATCTTGGTGATCGCGTTGGAGGTAACTGCCTGGCATTGCCGGACGAGGGCATGGACATTCCGCTGGGCCGACATGTACTCAAGGCCATTCCAGCGCACTTTCTGCATTCGGTGGGCAACTTCCATTTTTACGATCCAGTCAGCCGAATCCTGTTTTCTGGCGACATGGGGGCTTCGATGGGTGCAGGCGGCGTTGAGACACCAGTGACGGACTTCGACGCCCATGTCCCGCGTATGCTCGGTTTCCACCAACGCTATATGACCGGTAATCGGGCCTGTCGTCTGTGGGCCGACATGATTCGCAAGCTGGATGTCGAGATGATCGTGCCACAGCACGGGCAGCCGTTCGCCGGTGCGGAGATGATCGGACGCTTTCTGGACTGGATTTCGAAGCTGCAATGCGGTGTTGACCTGATGACGGAACGCGACTACGCCATCCCATAGACTTCGGCGCCCAGCGCCGCATGACACCGAATGTTCACGAACTCGACCCGGCCTTGCCGGGTCTTTCTTGCAGAATGGGCGTGTGCCCGCCAATCGGTGTATTCATTGAGGTGCTGCATGGCTGAATCGCAAGAGCGTATCGATAATGGGCGCCGGCGTCTGCTTAAAACGGCAGGCGCGGCCGCTGCGGGTGTGGTGGCCGCGCCGTGGTTGGCGCCGCTGGCCAAGGCGGCGGGCACGGAGCCACTGAGCGGTCTGCGCGACCGCATCGATCACATCATCGTGATCTACCAGGAAAACCGCAGCTTCGACCATTATTTCGGTACCTACCGCAACCCTAACGGGTATCCGGTCGCCAACCTGCTCGACACGGCGGGGAAAATCGATCGCCGCTTCGACGGTCTGCAGAAGGACCCCGCCGGCGTGGCCTACGGGGTGCTGCCGGTGCCGCTCGACATCCCCGCCTTCGACAGCGCGAGCCTGCCCAACAAGCCGTTCCATCTCGCGCCTTACATCCCTGCCGGCGACAACGTGCCCTGGGACCCAGCGCACCACTTTTTCCGCATGTACGAACAGGTCAACAGCGGCAAGATGGACCGCTTCGTCGGACTCGCGCAGACACGGCACGTCGCCGACATCGAGGCGCAGATCCGGCGCATGCCCAAGGCGGGTACGGCCGCCCATCACGAGGCCGTGGTCAAACTGTTGATGGCGGCATCCAAGCCCTCGGGCGCCGTACTGGGCCATTATCGTCGCGAAGATATCCCCGAATATCACGCGTTGGCCGATGAATACACGCTCTTCGACCACTTCTTCCAGGCCATGTCCGGCGGTTCCACGGGTAACGCGCTGTATTTGGCCGCTGCGCGTTCATGCCAGTGGTCTCAGGCGCCGGCCAAGCTGGAGGGCCAGCTCGATCCACCGATTCTAGACAAGCCCTACGACCGCCACGGTATCCTGATCAACGATCTGCCGCCGCTGCTCGGCCCGACCGAGGCCTGGTACGGTGCGCTCAAGATATCACCGCCGCCGGACGAGCAGCGCTTCGCCAATATCGGCGATCTGCTCAGCCATGCCGGCCAGGACTGGGCTTGGTACGCCGAGGGCTGGGACAAGGTCAAGCCCTGGGCGCTCAAAACCGCCTTCGGTCCGGACGACGGCTCGGCGGTGGTGCAGTCGGATCTCATCTATAACCCGCACCACAATCCCTTCCAGTATTTCCCGCGTTGGCCGGGCTACGTGCGCGGTGGGCATATGCGAGATGTGGCGGATTTTCGCGCCGATACGCGCGACGGCAAACTGCCGCCGGTGAGCTTCATCAAGGCCAGCGCAGCGCATGATGAGCACCCGGAGAATTCCGCGCCGGCCATCGGTATGCATTGGGTAATGGATCGCCTCAAAGAGTTGGCGGCGAGCCCAGCCTGGCATCGTTCGCTGGTGCTGATCACCTATGACGAGGGTGGTGGCTTCTGGGATCACGTTGCCCCGCCGCGCCCGGACGCTTACGGCTGCGGGACGCGCATTCCAGCGTTGATGGTTGGTCCCTACGTGCGCCGTGGGTACGTGGATTCGCACGTGGCTGACACCACCTCCGTGCTGCGCTTGATCGAGCGCCGCTTCGGCTTGCCGAGCCTGACCGCGCGCGACGCTCATGCCTACGATCTGCTGGGGGCGCTCGACTTCGCCCAGCGTCCGCGCGAAGCGATGTTTCTCTAGCGCGAAATCGGTCGCAGCCGTCCGCCGTGCGGCCTCACGTGGGCTTCGCCGCGTCGTCAGCGGCTGGTTCGTCCTCGCGTAGCGCCGCGTTCAGCGATTCCAGGCGGTCGATCACCGGCGCACAATGTGCGCCGTGGCAGTAGTACGCACGTGGCGTGGTGCCGGATGGCTTGTCGGCGAGTGCGGCCGGCAAATCATCCGCGTCGGCTGGGATGGCGAAGGCAAGACGCGAGGGGGCGAAGGGCGTCAGGCTGCGTGCCAGCCATGGCGCGAGCGCTTCGGAGGGGCCGCGCAGGATTACCAGGCTGGTCGGATTGAGCTGTTCCTCAAGCGCATCGAGCAGACTGCAGTGAGCCGAGGGCGCTTGATCGATGGCGCCCGAGGCTGCCGCCAGCGCGCGGTCTGCCGCCTCTAGATAGCGTGGCTCTCCCAGTAGATGTCCGAGTCGGATCAGGGCGCGCGTGGCGACGCCGTAGCCCGAAGGCATGGCTTCATCCGCCATCGGCTTGGGGCGCTGGATCAGGTTTTCATGGTCGTCGGCAGTGAAATAGAAACCACCGTGTTCACCGTCCTCGAAGTGCGCGAGCAGGGTGTCGGCCAGGGTGCGCGCGAAATCGGCCTCGTCGGAACGCCAGCGCAGTTGCAGCAGTTCCAGCAGAGCGTCGATCAGAAAGGCGTAGTCGTCCAGATAAGCGGGCAGGTGCGCGTGTCCATCCTTGCAGGTCGCCAGCAGCCGCCCGTCGCGCCAGAGTACCTCGCGAATGAAGCTGAGGGCACGTTCGGCGCTTTGCGCATAGCCCGGGCGGTTTAGATGACGCGCAGCGATGGCCATGCCGCGGATCATCAAGGCGTTCCAGGCGGTCAGAATTTTGTCGTCAAGGCCGGGCCTGATGCGGGTTTCGCGCAGTGCGAAGAGGTGTTCGCGGGCCGCTGTGAGACGTGCTGTCGCGGCCGCCTCGTCGAATCCGGCCGCGGCGGCTGCTTCAGCCAGTGGGCGCGCGCCGACCAAGTGCCAGCGGCCCTCGAAATTGGCTGGGCCGTCCAGACCGTAGCGTGCCGCGAACAGCGGATAGCCTGCCTCGCCCACGGTATCGCGTACGGTCTCTCGGGTCCAAGCGTAGAAGCGTCCTTCTTCGCCTTCGGAGTCTGCATCCAGCGAGGAGTAGTAGCCGCCCTCCGGCGCTTGCATCTCGCGCATCACCCAAGCCGCGGTTTCTTCCGCCACCGTGCGGAAGTCGGTTCGACCCGTCGCAGCGTGAGCTTGTGCGTAGAGGGCGAGCAGGGGGCCGTTATCGTAGAGCATTTTCTCGAAGTGCGGGATCATCCAGCGCTCGTCGACGGAGTAGCGGGCGAAGCCGCCGCCGAGATGGTCGAATATGCCCCCCTCGGCCATACGTTCCAGTGTGTGTAGCGCCATGCCCAGTGCCTGTTCGTCATCGCGGCCGTCGAGGCGTGCGGATGACCAATGCCGCAGCAAGCGGGTGAGGCTGGCGGTGTGCGGAAACTTGGGCGCAGCCTCGAAGCCTCCCCAGGTGGGATCGTAATGACGGGACAGCTCGGCACGGGCACGGTCGATAGCCATGGCGTTGAGCGGCGTTTCCGCCAGGGCGCGGTTGCCGAGTTGAGCGAGCATGCCGAGCAGCTCGGCGTTCTGCTGATCGATGTCATCGCGGCGTTCGCGGTAAATCTCGGCGAGGCGCTGCAGCAGCTCGGGGAAACCGGGCAGGCCATAGTGGGCGCTCTTCGGGAAGTAGGTGCCGGCGAAGAAGGGCACCTGATCCGGGGTCAGGAAGAGGGTTAGCGGCCAGCCGCCGCCGCGCTGGGTCAGCAGGTGGTGTGCCGTCTGGTAAATACGGTCGATATCGGGCCGCTCCTCGCGGTCGACCTTCACGTTGACGAAGTGCGCGTTCATGATCGCCGCGATAGCGGGATCTTCGAAGGACTCGTGGGCCATGACGTGGCACCAGTGGCAGGCCGAATAACCGATGGACAGTAAGATCGGCTTGTCTTCCGAGCGCGACCGGCACAGCGCCGCCTCGCCCCAGGGATACCAGTCGACCGGGTTGTCCGCGTGCTGCAGCAGATAAGGGCTGGTTTCCTCGGCAAGGCGGTTGGGTGTTGCGCTCGACATCATGGAGATCCGTGTGTGTAGGGTGTTGCATGCACTTTAGCCCAGCGAGACCGGGGCTGTCGCGATGATGGGTATCTCCCGGTTGCGGATGATGTTGCTTAGAGGGCCGCCGACTGATATGAAGTCCATATGGAAACAGACAGACCGGAAACGGCCACGCTGGACGGCTTTGCCCTCGATCTCGCGGTTGCTCAGGCGCTGCGGCTGTCCCCGGAGTTGACCGATGGTGTTGTATCTGTCGATGGCGTGCGTTTTGCGCCCTCGCGAGACTGGGCCGACGGCGGACCACTGATCGAGCGCTTTCGGATGCGTATCCATGTGCTGGAGCTGACCTGGGGACGGGGCGAGACTCTGTGGGCCGCCGAATTTCCAGGTTTCGGTTTCGAGGCTGAGGGTTTCGCGCACGGCTGGAGTACGGGGCCAAATCCGCTGCTGGCGGCGATGCGGGCACTGGCGGCTGCACGCGCACTCCATCGCACGACATCCGTCGCTGAAGGTGACTGGGCCGAGGGTGGGCATCAGGAATCCATAGCCCTGCTGGTCGAGTTGGTGCGTCGAGCCGGTGTGCGGTGCCCAGCCACCCCGATGCGTCTGCAGCGACTGGTGGCGCGATTGCAGCAGGATGGCGTCGACTTGGGCTATCGCTTCGCCGAGCGTCCCTATGGACAGTATTGCGAGGCATTGGCCAGTGACTTGGCGCGGCTTGCAGCACTGGGTGTCCTGAGATTGAGACGAGAGACGGCGGGTGTGTCCAGTTATATGCCTGGCAGCGAGGCGACGGGCTTCGTCGCTGACGCCCGTCGCTACATCGATCGCCACCGGCTTGCGCTAGACCGGCTGCTGCACGATGGCGAGGATACCCCCTGACGCGGGGGCGTTTGCCGTACAATGACCGACCCCTCTTCGGGCTGGAGCTGTTGTGTCTGATATCCCGTTACCCCCGCTTCGGCTCAAGCCGAGGGAAGAACGCCGTCTGCGCGCTGGTCACCTCTGGGTGTTCAGCAATGAGGTCGATGTCGCGCGCACGCCGCTGACGGCCTTTTCACCTGGTGACCCGGTGACCATCGAGGATGCTCAGGGGCATTATCTGGGCACCGGCTACGTCAATCCGCATTCGCTCATCTGCGCGCGGCTGGTCTCGCGCGACCGACGCCATCCTTGGGGCGAGTCGCTGATCGTGCACCGGCTCAAGGTCGCCCTCGCCCTGCGCGAGCGGCTCATCGGTACGCCCTATTACCGCTTGGTTCACGGCGAGGGAGATGCCCTGCCGGGGCTGGTGGTGGATCGCTACGGCGACGTGCTGGTGGTGCAGGTCACGACCGCCGGCATGGAGCGCCAGCTCGACGGCTTGCTCGCGGCGCTGGATAAGGTGGTGCGCCCGACGGCCATCCTGTTGCGCAACGATACTGCGGTGCGCGAGTTGGAAGGCTTGGAGCGCTACGTGCGCCCGGCATTGGGCGAGCCGCCGGAGGAGATTGAAATCGAGGAGGGCGGGCATCGCTTTCGCGCGCCGCTGGGTGCGGGACAGAAGACCGGCTGGTTCTACGATCAACGCGACAACCGCGACCGTCTGGCCCCTTATGTGGCGGGTGCGCGCGTGCTCGACGTGTTCAGTTACGTCGGTGCTTGGGGCGTGCGCGCGGCGCTCGGCGGTGCGAACGAGGTGCTGTGCGTGGACGAATCGCAGACGGCACTGGACTTCGTCGCGCGCAATGCGGCCGACAATGGTGTTGGCGACCGCGTGACCACGCGTCGCGGCGATGCCTTTGAGGTTTTGCGCGCACTGCGCGAGGCCGAGGAGCACTTCGACGTGGTGATTCTCGATCCGCCGGCCTTCATCAAGCGGCGCAAGGATCAGCGTGCCGGCGAGGATGCCTATCGGCGCCTGAACCAATTGGGGATGCAATTGATCGGCCGCGACGGCTTCCTGGTGTCTTGTTCCTGTTCCTATCATCTGCCGCGCGACATCCTGGTTGCCCAGATGTTGCAGAGCGCGCGGCACATCGAGCGTGACCTACAGGTGCTGGCACATGGGCAGCAGTCGGTCGACCACCCCGTGCATCCGGCGATTCAGGAAACGGCCTATCTGAAGGTCGTGTTTTCGCGTGTGCATCGCTGAGCCGACGAGTTTGGTAGCATAAACGGCCATGATTCCCTATCCGCATATCGACCCGATCGCATTTGCCATCGGCCCGGTCAAAATCCACTGGTACGGCATCATGTACCTGGCCGGCTTCGCCGCCTATCTGGCGCTCGGTACCTACCGCGCGCGCAAGCCTGAATCTCCCCTCAAGCCTGAGCAGGTCGGTGACGCGCTGTTCTACGGTGCGCTCGGGGTGGTGCTCGGCGGGCGCATCGGCTACGTACTGTTCTATAACCTGCCGTTCTATCTCGCGCACCCCGCACAGGTGTTCGCGGTATGGGACGGCGGCATGAGCTTCCACGGCGGTATGGTCGGCGTGATCCTCGCGATGGCCTGGTACGCGCGTCGTATCGGCCTGAGGTTATTCCAGGTGACCGATTTCATCGCACCGATGGTGCCAATTGGACTCGCCTGCGGACGGATCGGTAACTTCATCAACGGCGAGTTGTGGGGCAAGGTCACCACGCTGCCCTGGGGCATGGTCTTCCCCAATGCTGGCCCGTTGCCACGTCAGCCGAGCCAGCTCTACGAGTTTTTCTTCGAGGGCGTGGTGCTGTTCACGACGCTGTGGGTGTTCTCGAAAAAACCACGGCCGCTCGGCGCCGTGTCAGGGCTGTTCTTGCTGTTCTACGGCATCTTCCGCTTCCTGGTCGAATTCGTGCGCGAGCCTGACCCGCAGCTCGGTTATCTCGCCTTCGGCTGGGTGACCATGGGGCAGATACTCAGCCTGCCAATGATCCTGGGTGGTGCCGGCCTGTTGATGTGGGCCTACCGCGCACAGCAGAGAGGCAAACCGGCATGAAGCAGTATCTCGATCTGATGCGTCATGTGCTCGAACACGGCACACGCAAGGAAGACCGCACCGGCACCGGCACGTTGTCGGTATTCGGCCACCAGATGCGTTTCGATCTGGCGCAGGGTTTTCCGATGGTTACCACCAAGAAGCTGCACCTGCGTTCGATCATCCACGAACTGCTGTGGTTCCTGCGTGGCGACACCAACATCGGCTATCTGCACGAAAATAAGGTCACCATCTGGGATGAGTGGGCCGACGCGCACGGCGATCTCGGCCCGGTCTACGGCAAGCAATGGCGTTCCTGGGCCACGGCCGATGGCAGTGCGATCGACCAGATCGCGGAGGTCGTCGAGGCGATTCGCCGGACCCCCGACTCGCGGCGACTGATCGTCAGCGCCTGGAACGTCGGCGAGCTGAACCAGATGGCGCTGCCGCCTTGTCATCTGCTGTTCCAGTTCTATGTCGCCGACGGCAAGCTTTCCTGCCAGCTTTACCAGCGCAGTGCCGACATTTTTCTCGGTGTGCCCTTCAACATCGCCTCCTACGCGCTGCTCACGCAGATGATTGCGCAGGTCGTCGGCCTTGCGCCCGGCGACTTCGTGCACACCTTGGGCGACGCGCACCTGTACCTCAATCATCTCGAACAGGCCCGCACGCAGCTTGCGCGCGAACCCCTGCCGCTGCCGCGACTGAGTCTCACTCCAGACGTGAAATCGGTGTTCGACTTCCGCTTCGATGATATCGCCGTCGAGGGTTATCAGAGCCACGCCGCGATCCGCGCGCCGGTGGCAGTGTGAGCCAGCCCATCGTCTCACTGGTATTCGCGGTCGCGCGCAACGGCGTGATCGGCCGTGATAACGATTTGCCCTGGCGCCTGCCCGACGACCTCAAACGCTTCAAGGCCATCACCCTGGGCAAGCCGGTGGTGATGGGACGCAAGACCTTTGAATCCATCGGCCGGCCGCTGCCGGGGCGGGAAAACCGCGTGATCACGCGTCAGCCGGGGTTCGAGGCGCCAGGCTGCCGCGTCTTCGCTAACCTAGAAGAGGCGCTAACCGGTCCAGAGGATGAAGTCATGGTGATCGGCGGCGGGCAGATCTATGCCGAGGCGCTGCCGTTGGCGGGCCGCCTGTACCTCACTGAGGTCGAAGTCGAAGTCGAGGGCGATGCGCATTTTCCCGAGATCGATCCTACCGAATGGCGCGAAGTGAGCCGGGAGGCGCATGCACCCGACGAGCGACATGCGTATGCGTTCGTATTTCGCGTACTGGAGCGGATACGCGACTAACATCTTCGTGCCGGGTTCATCATGGGACTGGCCACGATCCCCGCAAGCGCTGTCTGCGAATATGCCCTGCAGCCCAATCGTATCGGGCTTGAACCTTGATGCCTAGCTGCTCGCTGTCCTCGACGGCCTGCGGCTCACGATGGCGAAAAGTCGGATCGATGACCGTGATGCGGTTGGTGTGGATGGTCCATCTCCATGGGCCGGTCTTTGAGGTGATGAGCGAGTCGTCGAAGGCGCACGATTTCGCGCTGAGCGGGTACTGGACGTGCCGCCATCTTGGATTTTACCCCGATTCGGTCGGGCCGGGTGGCGCTTCGCCCGTCCGGCCCGGCTACGTTCAGGCCGCTGATCGTTGCTGCTCTCCGCGACGTTCCTCGACCATGGCTTCGAGCGTTTCGCCGAGGCGTTCGCTGGCCTGCTCGGTAGCCCGGAAGCTCTTGAGGATGTCGTTCTGCAGTTCTGGATCGTGTTCCCAATCCTGTCCCAGAAGCTCTAGTACACGGGCCAGGTTGCTGTGGATGAAGGTATGTGGCTGTTCCAGCGCGCGGTACTGGCCCAGATTCGAGAAACGTGCGTCGCCCTCGTCGTACCAGCGTCCGAAGCGGCAGTCGTGATGATCCGAGCGAATGGCCGTGGCCTCTCGTGATTCGGTGCCGTTGTAGATCACGAGATAGCCATTTTGCTTATAGATCATATGGTCGACACGGGCGAGTGAGGTGAAGCAAAGATCGCTGGCGTACTGCATCGAATGCGTGGTGGCCTGGGCGGTTTCGGTGAATTGAGTAAACAGCGTTTCGATGCCTGAGACTTGCGAGCCCAACTGTTGCGACATGGTGAGCATGTCTTTGGAGTTGGTCTGCATGGTGGCGGATTCGCGGCGGAAAGTGTCGACGACGCTGCGGGTTTCCTCGGTGGCGCGCTTGGTATTCGCCGCGAGTGCGCGTACCTCGTCGGCGACCACGGCGAAGCCGCGACCGTGCTCGCCGGCACGCGCGGCCTCGATGCTGGCATTGAGTGCAAGCAGATTGGTGTTATCCGCGATCTGGTTGATGAGCTGCATGACCTTGGCGATTTCGTCGCTCATGCGAGTCATCGCCTTCATGGACTCGCGCGATTGTTCGAGCATCTGCTCGGTGCGTTTGAGCGATCCGACCATGTCGCGCACGTTGCTTACGCTGTCCGCTGCCTGCTTGGCATTGGTGCTGGCGATGGCGCTGATGCGGTCGACCTCGTCGTTGATGCGACCGAGGTCGTTTTGGCTCTGCTGCAGGTTGCCCATGGTGTTCTCGGCGTTGAGCTGCTGGAGTTGTGAGAGCAGGGCGTTACGCTGTACGTAGCGCGCATTTTCCTCGATCGCGCTCATGGATTGGTTGATGTTGTTCAATGTGGTGGCGGCGGTGCCGGAAAGACCCACGGCCAGTGCGCGGCGGTAGTATTTACCCTGGCTGACCAAGGTGAAGGTGGTGTTGACCTCGCGAAAAAAAGTCTCGACCTGATCGAGGAACTCGTTGAGTTCCCAAGCGATTTGGCCAACCTCGCCCATCCAGCGGACGTTGGTGATGCGGTTGCTCAGGTTGCCGGCGTGTGCCTCACGGATCACGTGGCGGATGCGGTGCATGGCTTCGACCACCGGCAGGATGGCACGCCATAGATACACGCCGAACAAAAGGCTGATGAAGAGCATCGCCAGCAGCCAGGGGTTGAATCCATCGTGGGTGAGGGCGTCTACGGTAATCGTGATCGCGACGAAGGCCACGAAGCCGGTGATGATGAGCCGGAACTTAGAGACTAAGAATAAACGTTTCATAGGTCATTCCCCGATCCGCAATTATTCGGTTGAGGTGGTCGAGCGAGGCCGATGGGGCCTGGTTGGCGGTCGCAGTGGCTTCGATGGCGCACATCTCGCGGTACAAGCCGGAAACGAATTGCACAGCACCCGCCGTGGGCTTGCGGCGCACCGAGTAGTAGCCCGTGATCTCGGCGTTCGGTCCGCGATCCGCCGTGACGTTGGCGAGCACCCAGTAGTAGTCGCCGCTCTTGCACTGGTTTTTGATGTAGGCGAAGCACTCTTCACCGCTACGGATGGTGTCCCATAGCAGCTTGAATACGCCGCGTGGCATGTCCGGGTGACGCACGATGCTCTGTGGCTGGCCCAATAGTTCGGGTTCGAGATATCCCGAGATGGACATGAATACGCGGTTCGCGTAGGTGATTCGCCCCCGCGGATCGGTCTTCGACACGATGAACGAGTCGGCGGGGAGTATGATCTCCCGCTGAGTTGGAATGGGACGCGATGACATGGCGTCGATCTCTCCTGATAATTGTATGGTTATGGCCCAGGGTATCTTTTAGCAGCTTCACGTTATCCTGCGGCGGATATTGTACTGTCGTTTGTCAGGTTTTATCGGTCGGTCACAGGCAAACATGAACCGGTGACGACCAACGGAAAATCGAAGATGGCGTGCTGGCGCACCCGAGGGGAGTCGTGACGGGTGTGTGGTGCTCGGTTGCGCGTCTGATCGGAGATGGGTGCGATGTGGTGGATACGCGCAGCCCCTTGTGAATGGCGGCGCGGCATCAAGGCGAGGAATGAGGAATGTGTTATTTAGAGTTTAATTTTTTTTAAATCAAATGGATATTCATTGTTCTGTCGGGATTTTCGTTATCGCGATGGATGTCGTCGGGTGCGTTTGCACTCCGATATCTACGGCATAGAATGTTCCGGGGGGAGGCGTCGTGTACCTGATTGATTGGAGGTGTATTGACCATCCAGGGTCGCTGGGGGGCGTCGTGAACTTGGTTCGGCTTATCGATTCAAGCGTCGTGGCCCGCCTTTCGGTTACTGGGACGCTACCCGAGACAGATCTTCGGCCATTTGAATCTGGTTTCTCAGTGCCTTGGCTTGAAGCTTTGGCAGATCGCTGGGATGTAGGCCGAGTTGCAGACTGAACTCGGCAACGGCGGGGTGGTCGGCTTGTTCGAGTGCCTGCGTGAGCGCGAGCATTTGCCCCAAGGTGCCTTCCTGCGCCAGCAGCGCACCGCTCATTTCATCCGGTAGTGTGAGGCTTTCGACGAGTTGGGCCATGGAATGGTGCAGCAGCGTGTCGAGCAGCGAAAGACATCCGACGGCACTGGCTTCATCCACGTGCTCGCGTGAGTAGTGTCTCGATTCGGCGAGTACGCCCATCAGCTCGGCGCGGTGGTTGGCGAGTTCGAGCAGGGATTCGGCGGCGGCATGTGTATCTCGGGCGCTGGCATAGAGTTCGAGCGTGAGCCAGCGCTGGAGGTTGCGCCGGCCCAGGCGCGTAATGGCGGCACTCAAGTTCTGCGGCGTGGTGGTGGCGCCGAAGGTCACCGAGCCGGCATATCGGAGCAATCGATAGAGCAGGGCTGTGTCACGACTCAGGACGCGTTCGAGCTCCTGGGTGTCGGCATCCTCGCGGACGCGCCGCAGGGCATCGAGCAGTGTTGCGGCAGCCGCTGGTAGCTTGGTCTCGGTGAAAATTTCCGGACGAGCGAAAAAATAACCCTGGAAGGCGTCGCAGCCAAGTCCTCGGCAATATTCAAATTCAGCCCGGTTTTCCACCTTTTCGGCAATGATCCAAAGCCCCCGGGCTTTTGCCTGGTGTACGTGTGCCTTCAGGGCTGCCTCGTTGAGTGCACGAACATCGAGTTTGACGATGTCGACGATATCGAGGAAGGGATCCCAGGCGGGCTGATAGACGAAGTCGTCCAGTGCAAGGCGGTAACCCAGGGCCTTCCACTCGCGACAACGGGCCAGGAGGTTGGCATTGGGCGTGGCGGTTTCCAGGATTTCAAGCACCACTTGTTCGGGTGTCAGCAGTTCGGGCGTGTCTTCGAACAGGTTGGCATCGTCGAAGTTGATGTAGACCGGTCGACCGGCGGCGAGCGTCGAAAGGCCGATAATGCCTAATGCATGTAGCATCACGCTGGCGGTTGCCTCGCGCGCGAGCGCATCGGGGGCGTGGTTTCGAGGGCCGTTGCGATACAGCAGTTCATAGGCAACGACCTGCTCGCGCGCGTTCAGGATGGGTTGGCGTGCCAGGAATGCGGCGTGGGGGTTCGTTGGGAGGACGGAATGTGCCGGCATGGTCCTATGGATCGTTTCGGTTACTGTTACTGCCAGTGTAGGTGGTGTTTTACGGTTTATCCGAGTCGGGAGACAGGCGGCGGGCGCGGCCTACGAGCCGGTTACGCACGTCCCGGCGAGCTATCCGCGTGCAGCAGCCTGTCTAGCTCAGGTTTTTGCGTGGCGAATGTGCCGTAGAGGGCGGTGCCGTCGATCACGGTGATCGGCGCTATGCGCACGCCATAGCGACTTTTGGCCTCGTCGGCGACTTCCGGTACGGTGACGTCGTATTCCTCGAATGCGACGTCACGCGCCTCAAGATATCGTCGAACGGCGGCGCAGTCCGGGCAGCCCGGACTGGTATAGAGCAGCACGCTGTGCGCCATGAGGTCAGAGCCTCTCGGCGGTGTAGCCTTCTTCGGCGATGGCCGCGATCAAGGCCTCAAGCGGGGCGTCGCCGTGAACCACGGCTTGCCCCGGCTCCAGGGTGACTTCGACCCGGGTCACGCCAGGTACACCTTCGAGTGCCTGGGTGGCGGCGCGTACGCAATGACTGCAGGTCATGCCGGTGATTTTGAGTGTGGTGTCGTTCATCGATGTCTCCAGTGTGGTTTGAGTGAACAGGGGAATCGTCCCGCTGAAGGGCTAAGGTTTCATGGGTGGGCCGGCGTGGTCGTTGGGCGTGTGTCTGCCACCGCTGGCAGCGGTGACGGCGTGACCTGGAAGCCCTGCATGCGCTTGAGTCGAAGGCTATTGCCGAGTACGAATACGGACGACAGCCCCATGGCTACGCCGGCGAGCATGGGGTTGAGATGGACGCCCAGCGGTGCGGCCACGCCGGCGGCGATGGGGATCAGCAGGATGTTGTAGATAAAGGCCCAAAACAAGTTGCTGCGGATGGTCGACAGCGTGCGCCGTGCGGCAAGCGTGGCCGTGACCACGCCACCGAGGTGTCCGTGGGTCAGGGTGACGTCTGCGGCTTCCATCGCGATGTCGGTGCCGGAGGCCAGCGCGATGCCGACATCGGCCTGGGCGAGGGCTGGCGCATCGTTGATGCCGTCACCGACGAAGGCGACGCGGTGCCCGGCTTTTTGCAAGCGTTCCACCACCTCGGCCTTGCCCTGCGGCAGGATCTCGGCATGCACCTCGTCGATGCCCAGTTGCTCGGCGATCGCCTGTGCGCTGCGCTGCGCGTCGCCGGTGACCATGGCGATATGTAGCCCATACCCGCGTAGCGCAGCAATCACGGCTCCGGACTCCGCCTTGATCGGGTCTGCGATGGCGATCAGGCCGATGATCTGGTGATCCTGCGCGACGTAGACCACGCTGCGACCGGTGGTTTCCAGTGTGCGTGCCTGCGTGCTCCAGCTAGCATCAACCGGAATGTCGGAAGTGCGCATGAAGCGCTCCGCACCGACGCGTATCGTGCGCGCCTCGATTTGTCCGACGATGCCGTGGCCGGCAACGGCATTGAAGTCTTCCACTGCGGGCAAATCGAGACTGCGGGCGCGTGCGGCCTCGACGATGGCGCGCCCTAATGGGTGTTCGGAAGCGATTTCCAGAGCGGCCGCGAGGCGCAGCACATCACCTTCCGCATCCGCGACGATCTCGGTCACGCTGGGCCGCCCGGCGGTGAGTGTGCCTGTTTTGTCGAACAGAATCGTGTCGATACCAGACAGTGCTTCCAGTGCTTCCCCCTTGCGGAACAACACGCCCATTTCGGCGGCTCGACCCGTGCCGACGACAATGGCGGCGGGCGTTGCCAGCCCCATGGCGCAGGGACAGGCGACCACGAGCACGGCAACGGCGGCCACCAGCGCGAGACTGATATTGCCGTCGAGTAGCATCCAGGCCGTAAAGGCGATGATGGCGATCACGATCACGGCGGGACTGAATACCCGGATGACGCGGTCAGCGATACCCTGAATCGGTAGTTTGCCGGTCTGCGCGCGTTCGACCAGGCCGATGATCTGCGCGAGTACGGTATCGCGGCCGACCGAGGTGGCTTCCATCATCAGCCGGCCATCGAGATTCACGGTGCCGCCGACCACATCGTCACCCACATCCTTGGCCACCGGCAGCGGTTCACCGGTCAGCATGGATTGGTCAACGTGCGCACGGCCCTCATCGACCCGGCCGTCGGTGGGAATGCGTTCGCCGGGGCGTACGACCAAGCGGTCGCCGACGCGCAGCAGGGCGATCGGGACATCGGACTCGTGGCCGTCAGCGTCGAGACGGTGCACGGTCTTGACTTGCAGGCCGGCGAGCTTGCGAATGGCGGCGGAGCTGCGGCCTTTGGCCAGAGCTTCCAGATACTTGCCGAGCAACACGGCGGCGATGACCACGGCGGCGGAATCGAAATAGACATGCCGTGCCTCGGGCGGGAATAGCCCAGGCAGCAACAAGACCAGCAGGCTATACAGCCACGCGGCGCCGGTGCCGGTCGCCACTAGCGAATTCATGTCCGGTGACCAGTGGCGGTAGGCGATCAGGCCGGGGCGGAAGAAGCGTCTGCCGGGGCCGAACAGCACCGCAGTGGCCAACGCCGCCTGCACCCAGGCCCAGAATCCGACAAACGGGCTGCTCGTTTGTAGTGCGTGCTCGAAGGCCGGTATGAAGTCGGCGCCCATGGCCAGCAGCATCACGATGAATCCAAGCACGGCGGCGAGGATCACATCGCGCTTTAGGGCACGCAAGGCCCGGTGATGGCTGTCTTCGTCCGGTGCGGCATCGGCTTCCAGGGTGTGTGCGGCATAGCCGGCCGCATTTACCGCTGCGGCCAAGGTAGACGCGTCGGTCATCGCCGGTAGAAAGCGGAGGTGGGCGCGTTCGGTGGCGAGGTTGACGCTTGCATCGATCACGCCTGGTGCACGTCGCAGCGCACGTTCGACGCGGCCGACGCAGGAGGCGCAGGTCATGCCTTCTACCGCGAGCTCCGCTTCCTCGATCACCGGCGTGTACCCGATGTCGGTGACCGCTTGCGCGATGCGCTCGGGCGTCACTTGTTGCGGGTCGTAATCGACTTCCGCCCGTTCGGTGGCGAGATTGACGGTGGCACTGCCTACGCCCGTCACCTTACGCAGGCCGCGTTCCACCCGTGCGCTGCAGGAGGCGCAGGTCATGCCTTGTATGTCGATTTCGAGTGCGTTCATATCGGATATCCTCTGCGGCGCCCGAGGCTCAGTCCTCTTGCTTGATCAAGGCGCCCAAGATCGGACAGTCCGCGGTGGTGCCGTGCCCCGGACATTGTTGAGTCAATGCCTCCAGCCCTTGTTTCATGCGTTGGAGATCATCGATTTTGCCCTGAATTTCATCGATTTTGCCTTGTGCAAGGGTATTCACTTCGACCATGTCCGCTTCGGGATAGGCATGTAGCGACAGTAGTTGGGCGATTTCTCCCAGCGAAAACCCCAGTGTTTGGGCGCGGCGGATGAAGCGTAACCGCTGTTCCGCCTCCACGCCGTATAGGCGGTAGTTGGCGGCAGTGCGGCGGCTGGGCTCGATCAGTCCGAGCCGTTCGTAGTAGCGCAGCGTTTCAGCCGTAAGGCCGGCGCGTCCTGCGAGGGTGCCGATGGTGATGTCTTCGCGCATGTCGCGCCTCTCTCACTGGACTGATGGCGACAACTCTACACCTTAAAGTAGACTGCAAGGTCAAGTCAGTGCGTATCGCGACAGGCATGATTACCGGGCCGGGTTAGGCCTGGGACTTGTGTGCGGCAATCTCCGCAGCGAGATGGTCGAGCAGGGTGCGGTTGCCGCGTCGCGCGCCGCGGCGTGCATCCTCCATGCCCCAGATCCAGAATGGTATCCAGAGCAGTACCGGGTAGCCGTAACGCACGGCAGCGGTGGCTCCAGCCACGTAGAGCGCGGCGAGTACCAGGCCGCGCAGATATGCACCGTTGTAGAGCTGGCCTGCGCCAGTGAGGAGAAAGCTCAGAGCCATGGCGAGGGCCGGGCTTCGCTGATGTGCGAGGAACCGCTGATGCGCTTCGCGGTACAGCGCGTCCCGCGCTTCGTCCTTCGGTTGGGAGGGCTGTTGATTCATGATGACGGTCATTGTAGTACTCCGGCGCGGTTGACGAGACGACGATTGCGTGCCGTTTCGCTGACGCGTATCCAGCGGAACAGATATAGCACCACGGCCTTGACGGTACCGCCGGATAGGGCCAGTACCAAGAGAGGCCAGCCGGTGCCGAGCCCCATGGTGAACGCGAACAACAAGGTCGACAGATGCATGGCGAGTACCCACTGGTTCATGCGCAGATTGACCGCGCCGGTGTCGCCCGCGAGCAGGATTACGCGGATTTGATGCATCCCGCCCTGCGCCAGGATGATGGAGTTGGCCAGTATCAGCGCGGTGGAGAAGTGGCGTCCCTCATCACTCAGGTGTCCACCCCAGGCCAGACCGGCGATGCCGGTGGCCAGGGCTGCCAGGGCAACGCTGAGCACGGCGGTGGCCGGACGACTGCGCCGGTCACGCCAAATCTCGTGGAGAATGGCCAGTACAAGCAGCGCGGCGATGAGGCGCGACCAGACGAGATAGGGGTTGAAGGGCTGGATCGAGTAGCCGTAGACGAATACCGCGTAATAGGAAAGGAAGCTCGATGCGAACTGATTGAGGGACAGCTGCGCGGTGGGCCTGCCCGCGGCGGGTGTGGCTTTGCGTCGCCAGATGGTGCGGATTTGCGCGCCGATGCCGAATAGGCTGAACAGGACGATCGTGGCGTTCAGCAGGCCGGCGAGATTGTAGAACATGTGTACGCGTCCAATAGGCGGGGTTTGAGCAAAGCGCGATTCTCGGTCCGTGGTCGATGCGAGGCAAGTCGACGGTGCGCGTCCGGGTGCGTAGAGCTTATATACTAGGTGCATGCGTTTCACGCCTCTGACCCAATTCGATTTCCACCATCGCCTAGCCGAGGTGCCGGGTACGGCGCTGGTATTGTTCACCGCGCCCGGTTGTGGCGCCTGCCGGCGGATGCACACGGTATTGGCGGCATTGGCGCCGCATCATCCGGACTGGCGGGTGTTCGAGGTCGACGCTGGCCAGGATCTGGCGCTGACTCGTGAATTCGAAGTGTTCCACCTGCCCGGCCTGTTCCTGTATCGGAATGGGCATTACCACGCGGCGCTGGAGACAGAGGCCGTACCGGCACGCGTGGAAGCTGCGGTGCGGTTGTCGTCCGCCAGGCCTTCGGAGGAGATGCCGTGAAGGTGGATACGATGACAGGTCTGACCGAGGGTGCGACCTGGCGCACCTCGCCAAATGCCGACGAGCGGCCTGCGGGGGCGGTGCCGGAGCTGGTGGTGATACACAATATCAGCCTGCCACCCGGAGAATTCGGTGGGCCGTGGATCGATGCCCTGTTCACCAACCGCCTGCCGGCCCGACATCATCCCTATTTTGCAGCCATTGCCGATCTGCAGGTCTCGGCGCATGCCATGATCAGACGCGATGGTGAGCTGATACAGTATGTCCCTTGGCACCGGCGTGCCTGGCACGCCGGTCTGTCCTGTTGGAACGGCCGCGAGCGCTGTAACGATTTTTCCGTCGGCATCGAGCTGGAAGGTACGGACGACCAACCCTACGAACCGGCGCAGTACAGGCGATTGATCGAGCTGCTGGTCGCGTTGTTCGAGGCTTATCCCACACTCGTGCCGGAACGCGTGGTTGGACATGCGGACATTTCTCCAGGGCGCAAAACGGACCCTGGCGAGAGTTTCGATTGGCGGCGCCTGCGCGCCGAGCTGGGCAAGCAGCTTGCAAGCGCCGAGTAATCCCGTAAAACTGCCGGTGCCCACGGCGCATCACTTCGAAAAGGGGAACCCATGACGCTGATTACCTTGCTCCTTGCGTTGGCATTGGAGCGTTTCCTCGGCTACATGAGCGATTTCCGCGATCCGCGGCGTCTTAACGCCTATGCCGAACGCTTATCCACACTGCTCGATTCCATCGCGCTCAAGCATCCTGGCCTCAAGCTGCTGTTGATCGTATTGCCGCCGATATTGCTGGTGGGTTGGTTGCAGTCCTGGCTGTCGGGTGTCCTGCTGGGTTTGCCGGGACTTATCTTCGGCGTCGCGGTATTGCTTTACTGCCTTGGTCCGGAAGATCTGGAGGAGGAGATCAACAACTACGTCGAGGCCGTGGCGGTGGGAGACGAGGCGCGTCAGCGCCGAGTGGCCGCACGTCTGCTCGGTGAGGTGCCACCGGATGAGCCCGTCGCGCGGGCGCGGCGGGTGGCGCTCGCGGGATTTTCCGAATCCAACGATCGCCTGTTCACCGTGATCTTCTGGTTCGTGCTCCTCGGGCCGGCTGCTGCGGTGTTGTACCGCCTGATACACGGCCTCGCACGGTTGGATCCGCTTGCAACCGAGGAGACCGACGCTCAGGCCTCGGAGGAGGAGGGCGGTTCGGAACCGATGCGCGAACAATTGGCTCGCGTGGCCTCCGGCCTGGCCGCGCTGATGGAGTGGGCCCCAGCCCGACTCGCCGCACTGGGCTATGCCGTGACCGGTAGCTTCGATCACGCCCTGGTCGGTTTGCGCGAGCGTTTCTGGGGGGGCTTGCCAACCTGCGCGAGGGCAATCGTGTCCTGCTCAGCGAGAGCGGTGCGGGTGCTGTGCGCCTTGATGAACTGCTCGACGAGGAGGCGGACGCGGCGACGCTGAGTGGGGTCTTCGCCACCGTGACCAATCATATTCAGCGGAATCTGATTGTCTGGATGGCCGCGCTGGCGTTGCTGACACTGGGTGGATGGGCGAGCTGAACGCTGGCGATGTCACTGCAGTGGGCGATACTGCCGCCGCCGTGACGCGGCCGCTCGAAGTGACACTCCTGCGACACGGCGAGCCGATGGGCGGGCGCCGTTATCGGGGTGATGGGGTAGACGATCCGCTAAGCGAATTGGGCTGGCGTCAAATGTGGTCGGCGTTGGAGTTTAAGGGGCCGTGGGCCAGCGTGGTGACTTCGCCGATGCGGCGCGCGCGCGAGTTTGCTGAGGCCTATGCCGGGCGTAATAATCTTCCGTTGCGCGTGGAGGCCGGTCTGCGTGAAATCGGCATGGGCGAATGGGAGGGCCGCAGTCCTAGTGAGGTGGCGGCAAGCGATCCGGCAGGTTATGCCGCCTATTATGCCGATCCCGCCCGCGGACTGCCTGTGGGTGCCGAGCCGCTCGATGCATTTTATGCCCGCGTCGGTAGCGCGCTCGATGCACTCGACGGGCCGACGCCGATCCTGGTGGTCGCACACGCTGGCGTGGTGCGAGTGGCCCTTGCCCACGCACTAGAGGGTTCGCTAGCCGCGATGATGCGAGTCAAGGTGCCTTACGCCGGGCTGAGTCGTTTAACGCGGGATGCCAGAGGTTGGACTTGCACTCGCACGCCGGAGCCTGATGGACGATCCGAATCATGGACGCGCGGGAGGGTGAGCGCATGGATATCAAGAGGAGTGACGAGAGCGGCGACCTGCGTTTGTCCGAAGTCATCGGCGCCTTGAGCCATGCCTTGGATATGACCGAGGGGCAGCCTCCTGGCCATTGCCTGCGCTGCTGTTGGATAGGCATGCACATCGGTGCCGAGATGGCGCTCTCCGGTACCGAGCGCGCAGATCTGTATTACACCCTGTTGCTCAAAGATGCTGGATGCAGCAGTAATGCCGCCCGCCTGTGGGAGCTATACGGAGGCGATGATCGTCTGATCAAGGAGGATTTCAAGCGGATCGATTCGCAGAGCATATTGCAACTCGGGCGCTTCGTGCTGAACCACGCGGCACCTAGCGCTGCGCTGCGCGAGCGTTTCCATCGCGTGTTGAATTTGGTACGGCATGGCAACGATCTGGCGACCGAGTTGGTGGCTACGCGCTGCGAACGCGGTGCCGATATCGCCTTGCAACTCGGTTTCTCGGCGGCCGTAGCCGATGGTATTCGGTCGCTTGACGAACATTGGAATGGTCAGGGACGTCCACGCGGTTTGATCGGTGAAGCCATTCCCCTGCAAGCGCGGATTGCGCTGATCGCTCAGGTTATCGATGTTTTCCATTTAAGCGGCGGACCAGATGCGGCGCTGGCAGAAGTGCGTGGTCGGGCCGGACAGTGGTTCGACCCGGCGCTGACGGCTGCGCTGGAGCGGGTTTCGCGACAGCCAGGATTCTGGATGGGGTTGGCGGATGCGGGGATACCCCAGCGCGTGGCCGATCTCGAACCGGCTGAATCGGTGATGTTGGTTGACGAGGATCGCCTGGATGGGATCGCCGCGGCCTTCGGGCAGGTGGTGGATGCCAAGAGTCCTTACACCTACGGGCACAGTGCACGCGTGGCGCGCTTTGCCGAGGCGATTGCCAGCCGTTTCGAGCTACCACCGGCGCGACGTCGCTGGCTGCGCCGCGGAGCTCTGCTCCATGACATCGGCAAGCTCGGAGTGAGTAATGGTGTTTTGGATAAACCGGGAGCGCTGGATGCCAATGAGTGGGAACAGATGCGTGCGCATGCGCGTTATACCGAGGAGATTCTCGCGCGCATCGGGCTATTCGGCGAGCTGGCGAAGGTGGCCGGGGCGCACCACGAACGGTTGGACGGCAAGGGTTATCCTCATGGGTTGATGGCCGAGGAGATCAGCCTGGAGACGCGTATCATTACCACCGCCGACATCTTCGACGCAATCACGGCCGAGCGTCCTTACCGGGGGGCGATTCCGGTTCCTGAGGCACTGCGTATCATGCGTAGCCAGATCGGCAATGCCCTCGACGGATGTTGCCTCGATGCATTGGAATCGGTCTTGCCGGCGCTCGATCTGGCTTGAGGCCCGACGAGGCGGGTACTACGACAGGTGTCGTGCCCCAAGCGCGCGCAGTGCCGGCACGGCAAGCTTGGCTTGGTCGGCCTGATTGAGGGCGCGGCGTAGGCGCGCGACGGCACTGCGGCCCTGGCAGCGATGCGTCGGATCTCCTTCGAAGGCGGTCTGCATGGCGGTCATCAACGCGGGACGGTCAAAGGGTTGACCAGCCAGGACCTGCTGCAGGTCAAGCACTTCGTGCGCAATTTCGGTCATCAATGTTGTATGCGTGCTCGCCAGTGTGGCCACGTCGCCGCCGACTTCGAGCCCGCAGAGATTGGTCGTCAGAATGTAGAGGTTCTTGCGCACCAGCTCGAACAGCAATGACTCGGCGCTGGCCAAGCGTACGCCATCGATCCCAACAGCGGACAGCGCATTGAGCACGAGCCCAGCCTGCGGGCCGTACACTGGCGTCGCCACCACCTGCTTCACATCCTGCCCCGGCTTTTTCTCGAACCACACGGACATGACCGTAGGTTCGGGGAGGTCATGACGCGCCCAGTCCTCGGGCAGTAGCTCATTCTGCAGCAACAGGCAGCGCTCGCGCCAGGGTGGCGGCAGGGCGTCAAGCACCGGGTGCAGCGCCTGTTCGCCGACGGCGATCACGACGAGTGCCGGCTCCGGCGTGTACCGCGTCTCGCGGGTGATGTCCATGCCGCGCGTGATTGGATAGACCGGGTGGCCGGCACGTAGAAAGCCACGCGCCAAGATACCGCCTACTTCCCCGATTCCGATGAGGGTTATTGGGTCGTTCATATCGTCATTCCGGTTACGAGCAGGTATCTTAGGGGGCCGGCCATGAGCCGGGCAAGTCACCGATGCCCGGGCTATGGCATCGGGCAAGAGCAGCGAAACGCCAGGGGAGGCGGTAGTATGAGACACCAGACGGGTGCGGTAGACGGCCGCATTCGAGGGCCTCGGCCGTCATGAGCACACGGAAGCCAGCCTTGAAAAAACCGCCCCGAGACAAGGCAATCTATACCTTGCTGCGACGTATGCTGCGCGTCGCCCGTGCCTTGCCGTTGCCGATTTTTCTGAAGGACGCCTCTCTGCGCTGGCGATACGCGAACCCCGCCGCGCAGATGTTGTTCGGCCTGCGTCGTAAGGATTACCACGGAATGAGTGATGCCGCGCTGATGGACGATGTCAGTGCCGTTACCTGCCAGCTAAGCGATCGTGCGGCTTTGGAAGGGCGGGGCTTGATTCAGCGCAAAGAGAATGTTCTCGATCGCAGCTTCAGGGTTTACAAATACGCGCCACGGTCGGAAGACGGGGCGCCGCTGGGCATCATTGCCCTGGCGATCGAGACCACCGAGCTGGAGGCGGCTCGTACCGAAGGCGAGCGTCTGCGTGATTTCTACGATGCCCTGTCGGAGATCAATCAGGGCATCGTGCGCGAGCGATACGGCGATACCGCGGAGCTGTTTGCGCACATCTGTCGCATTGTGGTCGGTCACACACCGGTATTGATGGCCGGTATCGCCATGATCGACCGCGAGGCGGGCGTGTTGCACTACACACAGCAGGCTTGCCGTGTGGCGGATTTTCCAGATCTTGGCCGCGTGCGCCTGGATTTGGATCCGGACAGCGAATATGGCCGTGGCCCAGTGGCACGGGCGGCGCGCGGGCTGGAAACCGTGGTCGTCAACGACGTACTCGGCACCCCAGAGATGGCCCCCTGGCATGAACTTTATCGCCGCTATAATGGCCGCTCGACCGCAGCGGTGCCGGTGATGGTGGGCGACCGCATAGAAGCCGTATTGTCGGTGTTCGCCAAGGAAATCGACTTCTTCACCCCGGAGTTGGTCAGGCTGCTACGAGAGCTGGCGGATGATGTCGGATTTGCCATTCGCACCACGGAGCAGCGTGCACGCGTGCGCTATCTTGCCCTGATCGATCCACTGACGGACCTGCCCAACCGAGTGCATTTCCTGGAACTGGCTGAGCAGGCACTGGCCACGTCCGGTGGACAGGCACGTCGGGCCCAGTTGTTGCTGATCGATATTGCCGATTTCAAATTCCACAACGATCTACTCGGCCATGAGGTCGGCGATACGCTGCTGCGAGCCTTGGGTCGCCGTCTGGTGGCGGTGGTCGGCGAAACGGGTTTGGTCGGCCGCCTTGGTTCCGATGAATTTGCTGTGCTACTGGTCGAACCTGGCGATGGTAGCGAGACCGGCTTCGCCCGTTCCTTACGGGCCATCGATATGGAACTCGATCAGCCCTACGACGTGGGCTTGAGCGAATCCTTGTTGCTCAAGACGGAGCAGAGCACGGCGTTGTTTCCGGACGACGGGCATCAGCCGGAATCGCTGTTACGGCGCGCAAGCATGGCCCTGCGGGCCGCCAAGCTGGCCGGACCTGGCTCGCGCGTGCCGTATTCAATGGCACTGGAGCGCCGACTCGAATACCGTCATCTGATCCGCCACCAGATCGAACGTGCCCTGGAGGCAGGCGAGGTCATTCCTTATTACCAACCGCAGATCGACCTCGGCAGCGGTCGTGTCTGTGGATTGGAGGCGCTCGCCAGACTGGTTGGCCGTGATGGGACTATCCTCGAACCGATCGAGTTCATCGAAGAGGTGGAGGGCGATCGTGGGCTGGTTCGACGCCTGGGGCTGGCGATGATCGGAGCCGTGGCGGCGGATCTGACAGCGTTGTCGCATGCGGGCCTGGATGTGCCGATCGCGGTGAATATCGGCGCGCGCCATTTGCTCGCGCCGGGTTTCAAGCGTGACATCATCGATCAGCTTGGTCGTTACCCTGATATGCGCAGTGTGCTCGAGTTCGAAATCACGGAAACCACGCACTTGGGCGATCTCAGCCGCGCCACTGAGGCGGTACGTTGGCTGCGCGAGCAGGGATTATCTGTGGCGCTGGACGATTTTGGCAGCGGTTTTACCTCGATGAACCACCTGCAACGTTTGGCCATTCGCAAGCTCAAGCTGGATCAGGGCTTCGTGCTCGATTTGATCGACAATCCACGCGATCAGGCGATCGTGCGTGCAGTGGTGCAACTGGCCGAAGGGCTGAATATCGACCTCGTCGCCGAAGGCGTCGCCAGCGAGCCGCTCGGGGTCCTGTTGCGCGAGCTGGGTGTGACGAGATTGCAGGGACATGCGATCTCTCCGCCGCTGCCGTTGGATGCCCTGATCAGGTGGACGCACGATTGGCATTTGCCCTTGGACTGGTGCTAGACGACGTCCGATCTATTCCTCGCGCAACGCGGTCAGGGGATCGAGTCTCGCGGCATGCCGCGCCGGCAGCCCGCCCGCCAGCAAACCGATGAGCGCCGCGGATAACTCAGCACCGAACAGATAGGCCCAGGGCGTGTGTACCGGCAAGGCGGGAAGCAGCAGGTGTAGCAGCCAGGCGCCGCCCAGGCCGATGGCCAGCCCGGCGAGTCCCCCCAGTGTCGAGAGCAATACGGCTTCGCCCAGAAACAGGCTCAGTACCTGACTTCGGCGGGCACCGATGGCACGTAGCAGGCCGATTTCCGCAGTACGTTCGTTGACCGCGATAGTCATGATGGTGAAGATGCCGACCGCGCCGACCAGCAGCGAAATACCGCCGAGCGCGCCTACCGCCAGGGTGACGACGCCCAGGATGTTGTTCAGGGTGGCGAGCATGTCTTCCTGGGTCGTGAGAGTGAAGTCCTCGCGGCCGTGACGTTGCTTGAGCAGCGCCGTGATACGCCGGGCGAGCGTGCCCGATGAGGTGCCTGCGCGATAGGTCACGTCGATCTCCATCAGGCTGTCGCGATTGAACAAGGCAAGAGCGCGTCCGGCGGGGATGTAGATTGCGTCGTCCAGGTCGATGCCAAGGATCTGACCCTTGGGCGCCAGTACGCCGATGATTCGAAAGGTTTCGCCACCGACGCGAATGCGCTGGCCCAGCGGATTGGCATCACCGAACAGTTCGTTGCGCAGGCGGGCGCCGAGCACAGCGAAGGCGCGTGCGCTACGCGCGTCGTCATGCGGCAGGAAGCGTCCGCTGGCGATCCGGGCCTGCCATACGGCAGGCAGCGCCGGACCCGTGCCGAAGACGGTGGTTCGTCGCGTCCGTCCGTCCGCTGCTGCAAGCGCGTTGCCCTGCACGACCGGGACCATTGCATCGACCTGCGGCAGGCGCCCGATGGCCTCGGCATCTCCAAGCGTCATCGGGCGCACGTTGGCGATGACTCCGCCGGGTACGCCATGAGTGGTCGTGCGGCCTGGATTGATGGCGATCAAGTGGGTGCCGAACTGGGTGAACTCGTGGATCATGAAGCGGTGCACACCTTCGCCGATCGAGGTGAGCAGTACCACGGCCGCGATGCCTACCGCGATGCCGAGCGCGGTCAACAGGCTGCGCATGCGTTGGCCGAAAACGGCATTCAGGGTCAAGCGGATGTAGTCGGCGGTTTGCATCCGTCCCTCAGTGTTTCGCTAACGCCTGGACGGGGTCCAGGCGTGCGGCGCGGCGCGCGGGGAGCACGCCGAAGATCAATCCACTGAGCAAGGCAACGGCGATGCCGGCGAATGCGGCCCAAGCAGGCGCGGAGAGTGGAAACCGGGGAAAGAGCTGGCCCAGCACGAAAATTCCGCCATAGCCGACCACGATACCGACGGCGCAACCGAACAGCGAGAGCAGCACGGCTTCGACTAGAAACAGCCGCGCGATGAGATGCGATGGGGCGCCTAGTGCCTTGAGCAAACCGATTTCGGCGGTGCGCTGGGAAACCGCCACGAGCATCACGTTCATGATCAGGATGCCCGCTACAATCAGGCTGATGCCGGCGATGCCGGCGACCGTCAGGGTCAGCGCGGTGAAGATGCGGTCGAAGGTCGCGAGGATCGCGTCGAGACTGATCAGCGTGACGTCGTTTTCGCCCTCGTGGCGCGCCGTGATGATCGCCTCGATCCGCCGCTTGGCCGCCGGCAGCGCCTCACGGCCGCGTACCTCGACCAGCACGCGGAACATCGAGCGGGTGTCGAACAGTGCTTGTGCGGCGGCCACCGGAATGATGATCACGTCGCTCATGTCCAACCCCATCGACTGCCCCTTGGGTGCGAGCACGCCGATCACGCGAAAGCGGCGGTCACCGATGCGCAGGACCTCGCCGAGTGCCTGTGTGTGTCCGAACAGCTCGTCACGTAGTCGGCTGCCAATCACGCAGACTGCGCTGGCCGCGAAGGGATCGCCCGCCGGCAGGAAGCGCCCGCGTTCGAGTTCGAGATGCCGGATCGGCCCGAGTTCGGCGGTCGAGCCAATGACGTTGACCTCGCGCGAACGCGCGCCGAAGGCTACCGGCGCCCCGCCGATCACGATGGGTGCGACCGCCGCCACCAGGCTGCTGCGTCGTAGGGCCAGCGCGTCGTCCAGGGTCAGGTCGCGCGGCGTGATGCCGAGCAGTAACGGTATGCCTCCGGTGGTTTCCGCGCGCCCGGGCATCACCGTCAGTACGTTGCTGCCGAGGCTGGCGAACTCGCCCAGCACGTAGTTCCGCGCGCCCTCGCCAAGGGCGGTCAGGAGCACAACGGCGGCCACGCCGATGGCCATCGCCAAGGTCATCATCGCAGTGCGCAGTCGAGCGGCGGCGACCGCACGAAAGGCGAAACGCAGTGCCTCGACGAGCGGTAGCCGGCCGGTTGCCGTGCTCATCCGGCACGGATCTCGTCGTCCACGATGTGGCCGTCGACGAAGCGTACGAGCCGCTTTGCGCGCGCGCCGACGTTTGCGTCGTGGGTGACCACAATCAGGGTGATGCCGCGTGCGTTGAGAGCTTCCAGAATATCGATCACGTCACTGCCGGAGGCGCTGTCAAGGTTGCCGGTGGGTTCGTCGGCCAGGATCACCTCGGGCTCCATGATGGTGGCACGGGCGATGGCCACGCGTTGGCGCTGCCCGCCGGAGAGCTGCTCAGGGCGGTGTCTAGCGCGATCACTGAGACCCAGATTATCGAGTGCCTGCTGCACACGAGGGCGGCGTACGACCGCTGGTATACCGCCTAGGATCAGTGGTAGCTCGATATTTTCGTAGGCAGTCAGGCGCGGGATCAGGTGAAAGAATTGGAACACGAAGCCGATCTTGCGGTGGCGCACGGCCGACTGGCTGGCGTCGCCGAGCGTGGTCGTTTCCACGCCGTCGAGCAGGTATTGACCCGTGCTGGGGCGGTCGAGCAGGCCCAGGATGTTTAACAGCGTCGATTTGCCGGAACCGGAAGGCCCCATGATGGCGATGTATTCGCCGCGGACGATGCGCAAACTGACATCCTGCAAGGCATGCACGGTTTCGTCGCCCAGGCGGAAGCTACGGCAGAGGCCGTTAAGCGCGATGACCGGCGTGTCTACATCCGCCTCGGTTGCTTGGGCCAGTCCGGGGGATTGCGGGGCGCTAAAGGCCATCGGTAGGCTCGATCCGCGCAAGGGCGCCGTCGATGATGCCCTTTCGATCGACGTTGGTGACGACTTGTTCGCCCGCTTTCAACCCGGAGAGGACTTCGGTCCAGGCCCAGTTGGCGATGCCGGGCTTGAAGCGGGTCAGGTGCAGGATGTGTTCGTCGGGGTCGTAGACGTACACCTGATCACCGTTGATCACGGCCTCGGTGGGTATGCGCAGCACGTCTTTACGCGACTGCAGGATGATTTCCACGTCGGCGCTGTAGCCGGCCAGTAACTGCTTAGGGTCGCTTCCGTGGGCGAAGCGCACGTCCACGTCGACCGTGCGCGCCTGTTTCTCAAGATCGACCACGTAGGCGCCGATACGCGATACCGAGCCCTCGAAGTGTCGTTTACCGAAGGCGTCGAGGGTGATGCGCACGGGCAGGCCAACGCGCACCTTGGTGGCATCCACCTCGTCGATCGGTGCCGCGACGTAGAAACAGCTGTTGTCGATCAGGTCGATGACCGGCGGGGTGGGTATGCCGGGTGGCGAGGGCGTGACATATTCGTTGACCTCGCCGTTGATCTCGGCGACGACACCGGCAAACGGGGCGGTTAGCACGGTACGCGCGAGGTTGGCCTGAGCCAGGTCGATGCGCGCCACGGCGGCCTGGCTGCTGGCCGTGGCTGCCTCGCAGTCAGCGGCGCGGGCCTGTGCGGCACTCTCTGCCTTGTCCGTCTGTTCGGCGGAGACCATGCCACGTCGGCGCAGCGTGGTCTGGCGGCCAGCCTCGCGGGCGGCGACTGCGGCCTGTAGGCAGACCGAGCGCGCCTGCGCCGCGGCGACCTGCGCGTCGTCGCGGGCTAGGGCGAGCTGCGCCTTGAGGTCGGCGTTCCAGAGGCTGAGCAGTTTTTGACCACGGTCCACGTGCTCGCCCTTGTGCACGTCGAGTTGTTCGATTTGTCCGCCGGTGCCAGGCGAGAGCTTGGCGCGCCGGCAGGCCTTGACGGTGCCGGCGCGGGTATTGCTGACGGTCGCCTCGACCAGACCTGCCTTGACCGGTTGGACGGTGACGGTAACGGGGTTGGGACGAGACAGCCAGATGGCCAGGGCGGCGACTACGACCAGGATCAGGAGCAGGATCAGATAACGGGGGCGAAATAGGCGCATGGCGTCTCCCTGGGGGGGCTGCCAGTTCAAGCCTAGTCCCCCAGGGCGCCTCACGCCATGATTTGGATCAGCCTAGCCCTCGGCCTTGGGCACGGCCTTGATTGAGTAGTAGAGGTCCTGTTCGACGATGGTGAACAGGCGGTCGATGTTCGGATGTGCGCCGGGATTCGTACGGGCGTCGTCGGTATGCTCGGCGAACAGGGCGAGCGCCTCTTCGGCGGCCTTGGGCGTCAGTCCACCGTGCTTGACGGCGACCTCGTAGTAGACGGCCAGCGCACCCTGGCTACCGGGACGGTTCTCGATCACGAAGGCGGGCTCGTAGCCATCGGCATAGCCTTCCAGCGCGGCAAGGCGGTCATGCGGCTGCTTGAGTGCCTTGAGGTTTTCATCGAAGCGGGACATGGCGGGAGGCTTCTCCGTCCGTGGGTTGGATGCGCAGTGTAGTGAGGCCGGCGCGACGGCTCAAGCGCGGCGCGGCTGTTACAATGCGCCGAACCGTTCATGCAAGGATCCCCCATGGAACAAAGCCTCCATCTGCAGACCGCACTGGCTGCCGCGCGTGCCGCCGAGGACGTGATCCGTCGATATTGGGACGAGGGTGTCGAAGTACGCCTCAAGGCCGATCAAAGCCCCGTGACCGAGGCGGATGTGGCGGCCGAACAGGTGATTCGGCAGGTGATTTTGGAGGCCTTTCCGACGCATGGCTTCTATGGTGAGGAGACCGGCCGTACCCGTGAGGGTGCGGAATACACCTGGCTGATCGACCCTATCGATGGCACCAAGAGCTTCATCCGCCGGACACCGTTCTTCTCGACCCAAATTGCGCTGATGCGCGGCGACAGCCTACTACTCGGGGTATCCAATGCGCCGCTGTATGGCGAGATGGCCTGGGCCGAGCGCGGCGGTGGCGCGTTCGTCAATGGCCAGTCGATGCGTACCGGCGAGGTAACGACGCTGGCGGACGCGGCGATTTCGCTCGGTAACATCAAGACCTTGGCGCAAGGCGAGGGCTGGGCACGCCTGGGTGGCATCGTCGCGGGCGTCAACCGCACGCGCGGCTATGGCGATTTCTGCCATTACCACATGCTCGCCGCCGGCCAGCTCGACCTTGTGATCGAATCCGATCTCAATATCCTCGACGTCGCCGCGCTTTCGGTGATCGTGGAGGAAGCCGGCGGTGTATTCACCACGCTGGACGGTCTATCGCTCGATCTTGAAACCAGCAGCGTGCTGGCCGCGGGCACGCCGGCGCTACATGCGCTGGCACTTGAGCGTCTGAGCGCGGGTTGAATACGCCGCGTCGGTCGTCTCGGCCATCCGTTGAGCACGGCAGACTGCGGCAATATGCCATCTGGCAAGAGGCGTCCTTAAGGCCTAATCTGAACGGGTATCACCAGTCGAGCTAACGAAGCGAGGGGGCGGAATACCGCGAGGCGGTGTACTGGCCCGTCGGGCGGCCCGGCAGGCGGACTCGGATGGATGGGTGGCGGTGCCTTGGTCCTCCTCCCAGAGGGTGCCGGCCTTTTCAGGCCTCCCGTCCGAGGTCGCCTGCCAGGCCGCCCGGCGCTGGCGGACGTAGATTCCAGGCCAGCAGCGCCGATTCGCCGTGCAGTCGGCCGAGCAGGCCAAGGGCGCCGGAATCCAGCCCGAGGCGAGCACCGAGGCGAATGTCCTCTCCCAACCAACGTGCCGCCATGGCGCGCAGCAGATGCCCGTGCGCGAAGGCCAGCACTGGGCCGCCACGCCGTGCTCTGATGCGTGCGATCAATCCATCCACGCGAGCAGATACCGCCATGGGGCTCTCGCCTTCGGCCCCGGCGCCGCCCGCCACGAAAACCGTCCAGCCCGGTGATTCGCTATGGATCTCGGGAGTTGTCATGCCCTCATAGTCGCCATAATCCCACTCGCGCAGCTCGGACACCACGCGTGCCCCAACATAGCCACAGGCATCCGCAGTTTCGCGCGCTCGGCGCAGCGGGCTGGTCCAGACCGCGACGGGCGACCAGCGCGCTAACCAGGGGCGCAGGCGTTCGGCCTCCGCTCGGCCTGCCGGCGTCAGGCCGAGATCGGTATGCGAGGTGTGTCGACCGGTGACGCTCCAGGGCGTTGCACCGTGCCGCACGACGATCAGATCGAGTTGTTCCGTGAGCTCGCTGGGCATGGTCGTTCCCGCCAATGATGTGAACCTTGGACTGTGGGATGGTCACGGGGTTCGCGCCCGGATTCAGTCCGTTGAGAAGGGGCGGTCGCAGCGCTGCCAGTATTCGTTGCTGTAGAACTCCAGGGGGCGGAAGCGGTTTTTGTAGCGCATCTTCGGTGATTCGTCGATCCAGTAGCCGAGATAGACGTAATCGAGCCCGCGGCGACGCGCCTCGGCTACCTGAGTCAGGATGGCGTAGGTGCCGAGCGAGCGCTCGGATTCGTCCGGCGAAAAGAAGGTGTAGTTGGCCGACAGTCCGTCATTGAGCTGATCGGTGACCGCTACCGCAAGCAGCCGGTCGTTGGTGCGAAACAGCATGAATTCGGTTTCCACGCCTGGGGTGCAGAGGAATTCACGGAAGGAATCCGGCGTGGGTTTGTCCATGCCGCCGCCGGTATGGCGGTGCTTGAGGTAGGCGCGATAGAGCCGGAACAGCTCTTCGCTGTAATGAGGCGGGTGACATTCGAGCACGAGGTCTTCATTGCGGGCCTGACAGCGCCGCTGAGCCCGATTGAGGCGGAAGTCGTCCACCGGAATGCGCACCGCGATGCAGGACTGACAGCCAGGGCATTCAGGTCGGTAGACGAATACGCCGCTGCGCCGAAAGCCCAGGCGAAACAGGTCGCTGAGGGTGGGCTGATCGATGGACATGCCGGGATCGGTCACCACATCCACCGCGCTGCGCTCGGGCAGGTAGGGACAGGGGTGCGGAATGGTTGCGTAGAACCTCAGGCGCTTCATGTCGATCGCGCCGGGTTCACATCTTCTTCGCTGGGGGTTGTCCGCATAATCTCCCTCCTTCGATCAGAGCATAGTTCCGGCAATCCGGTTCCGTGTGCATGAGGTGCGGACCCTTGGCGGTTGATCAGAATATTTGAGCGAGTTGTTGCGAAAACGTCATGCTTGTCCCCTTTTCGCCGTTTTATCCTGGCCGGGTACTTGTCATCGTACTATCCCATTCTGGAGGAGATCGCCATGTCCGTGAAGGTTCAAGTCGTTTTCTACAGCATGTACGGCCACATTTATCAAATGGCGGAGGCGATTGCCCAGGGCGCGCGCGAGGCCGGGGCGGAGGTCGAACTGTACCGGGTGCCCGAGCTGGTCCCCGATGCGGTGCTGGAGCAGTACGGCGCCAAACAGGCGCAGACTGCGTATGCCCATATACCGGTCATTCAGCCGGATCAGCTGGCCGAGGCGGATGCCGTGATTTTCGGTACACCGACACGCTTCGGCATGATGTGCGCGCAGATGCGAAATTTTCTCGATCAGACCGGTGGCTTGTGGATGCAGGGCAAGTTGATTGGCAAAATCGGCAGCGTCTTTACCTCCACGGGTACGCAGCATGGTGGTCACGAGACTACCATCACCAGCTTCCATACCACCTTATTGCACCAGGGCATGATCATTGTCGGCGTGCCCTATAGCGAGCAGGGGCTGACCAACATGAACGAGATTACCGGCGGCTCGCCTTATGGTGCCGGTACGCTTGCCGGTGCGGATGGCTCTCGGCTGCCGAGCGAGAACGAGCTGAACATCGCCCGCTTCCAGGGCAATCACGTCGCGGGCATTGCCGCGCGGCTCAAGGCCGGTTGCTAAACGACGTTGGACTGGCCGGCCCGACCAGGGCCGACCAGTGGACGCATGCTAGAATCCAGCGTCTTTTCTTGCCAATGCAGCCGTGCCAATGACCGATCGCCAATCCCAGCTCCAAGCCGCCGTCCAACAACGTATCCTGATCCTCGATGGTGCCATGGGTACCATGATCCAGTCCTACCGGCTGGAGGAATCCGACTATCGCGGTGAGCGCTTTGCGGATTGGGAAAGTGACCTCAAGGGCAACAACGACCTGCTGGCGATCACCCGGCCGGACGTGATCCGCGCTATCCACGAGGCCTACCTGGAGGCCGGCGCGGACATCCTCGAAACCAACACTTTCAACGCCAACGCGATCTCCATGGCCGACTATCACATGGAGCCGTTGGCCGCCGAGATCAATCGCGCCGCGGCGCGATTGGCGCGCGAGGCGGCCGACGCGTGGACGGCGAGGACACCGGATAGACCGCGCTTCGTGGCCGGCGTGTTGGGGCCGACCAACCGTACCGCCTCGCTGTCGCCGGACGTGAACGACCCAGGCTTTCGCAACGTCAGCTTCGATCAGCTGGTGGTGTCGTATGCCGAAGCGACGGAGGCCCTGATCGAGGGCGGCGCCGATCTGCTGTTGATCGAGACCATCTTCGACACGCTCAACGCCAAGGCTGCCGTGTTCGCCGTCAAGACCGTGTTCGAGAAGCTGGGCATGACCCTGCCGATCATGATTTCCGGCACCATCACCGATCAGTCTGGGCGTACCTTGACCGGGCAGACTACCGAGGCCTTCTACAACTCGTTGCGTCATGCTGAGCCGCTGTCCATCGGTCTGAACTGTGCGCTGGGTCCCTACGAACTGCGCCAGTACGTCGAGGAATTGTCGCGTGTGTCCGAGTCGCTCGTCTCCGCGCACCCCAACGCGGGGCTGCCCAACGAAATGGGCGGTTACGACCTCGATGCCGAGGACATGGCCAGTGAGATTGCCGAGTGGGCGGATTCTGGCTTCCTCAATATCGTCGGTGGCTGCTGCGGCACCACGCCCGAGCACATCCGTGCCATGTCGCGTGCAGTGGAGGGCAAGCCACCCCGTCAGCGTCCGGAGACGATGCCGGCCTGCCGTCTTTCCGGTCTGGAGCCCTTGAATATCACTGCCGAATCGCTGTTCGTGAATATCGGCGAGCGCACCAATGTTACCGGTTCGGCCCGATTCAAGCGTCTGATTCTCGACGAGCGCTATGACGAGGCGCTGACCGTTGCCCTGGAACAGGTGGAGAACGGCGCGCAGGTCATCGATATCAACATGGACGAGGCCATGCTTGACGGCCAGGCCGCCATGGTGCGTTTCCTCAATCTCATCGCCGCTGAGCCAGACATCTCACGTGTGCCGGTGATGATCGACTCCAGTAAATGGCTGATTATCGAGTCCGGCCTAAAGTGCCTGCAGGGTAAGGGCATCGTTAACTCGATTTCGCTCAAGGAAGGCGAGGAAAAATTCATCGAGCAGGCACGACTGGTGCGTCGCTACGGCGCGGCGGTGATCGTGATGGCCTTCGATGAACAGGGACAGGCCGACACCCGTGAACGCAAAATCGAGATCTGTACACGTTCCTATCGCACTTTGACCGAGCAGGTCGGCTTCCCGCCCGAAGACATCATCTTCGACCCTAATATCTTCGCCATCGCCACCGGCATCGAGGAACACGACAACTACGCCGTCGACTTCATCGAGGCCACGGCCGAAATCAAGCGGCGCCTGCCGCACGCGATGATTTCCGGCGGCGTGTCCAACGTTTCGTTCTCCTTTCGTGGCAACAATCTGGTGCGCGAGGCGATCCACGCCGTATTCCTGTATCACGCGATCAAGGTTGGCATGGACATGGGCATCGTCAACGCCAGCCAGCTCGCGGTCTATGATGACTTGCCCGCTGAACTGCGTGAACACGTCGAGGACGTGGTGCTCAATCGTCGCAGCGATGCCACCGAGCGACTGCTGGAGATCGCCGACCGTTACAAGGGCGACGGCACACAGGCCAAGCAGGAGGATCTGGGCTGGCGCGAATGGCCGGTGGCCAAGCGTCTGGCACATGCCCTGATCAAGGGCATCGATACTTGGGCGATCGAGGATGCGGAGGCCGCGCGGCAGAGCTTTGCGCGCCCTATCGAGGTGATCGAAGGGCCGCTGATGGACGGCATGAATGTGGTCGGCGACCTGTTCGGCGACGGCAAGATGTTTCTGCCGCAGGTGGTCAAGAGCGCGCGCGTGATGAAGAAGGCCGTCGCCCACCTGATCCCCTACATCGAGGCCGAGAAGGAGGAGGGCGCGCGCGCCCAGGGCCGTATCCTGATGGCCACCGTGAAGGGCGACGTACACGACATCGGCAAGAACATCGTCGGCGTGGTGTTGCAGTGCAACAACTTCGAGGTCATCGACCTTGGCGTGATGGTTTCGGCACAAAAAATCCTGGACGCCGCGCGCGAGCATGACGTGGACATCGTCGGCCTGTCCGGTCTGATCACGCCCTCGCTCGACGAAATGGCACACGTCGCCAAGGAAATGGAACGCCAGGGCTTCGATACGCCATTGCTGATCGGTGGTGCGACAACCTCGCGCGCGCATACCGCCTCGCGCATCGAGCCCGGTTATACGCGTGCGCCGACCGTGTGGGTCAAGGACGCCTCGCGTGCCGTCGGTGTGGCGCAGAATCTGATCAGCCCCGAGTTGCGCGCCGCGTATTCGGAGAAAATCCGTGCTGAATACGTCGAGGTACGTGCCCAGCTCGCCGCGCGCAAGAGCCGAGACAAGCTGCTGCCGCTGACCGCTGCGCGTGCCAACCGTACGCCCATCGACTGGTCCGGCTATACGCCATCCAAGCCGGGTTTTCTCGGGATCAAGGCGTTCGACGATTACCCGCTGGCGGACATCGTCCCCTACATCGACTGGACGCCGTTCTTCCATGCCTGGGAGCTGCATGCGAGCTACCCGCGCATCTTCGACGACGAGGTCGTGGGTGAGGAGGCACGCAAGCTGTTCGCCGACGCCAATCTCATGCTGGACCAGATGGTGCGCGAAAAATGGGTGCGCGCGCGCGGCGTGATCGGCTTTTTCCCCGCCAATCGCGTCGGTGACGACGACATCGCCCTTTATACCGACGATATGCGTGCCGAGCTGCGCACCACGCTGCATCACCTGCGCCAGCAGAGCGAACGCCCAGCCGGGCGACCCAATCGTTGTCTCGCCGATTTTGTGGCACCAGCCGACAGCGGGCTGGCCGACTACATCGGTGGCTTCGCGGTGCAGGCCGGTGAGGGGCTGGACGTGCATGTCGCACGCTTCGAGGCTGAGCACGACGACTACCGTGCGATCATGGCCAAGGCGTTGGCGGATCGTCTTGCAGAGGGCTTCGCCGAGCTGATGCACGCGCGCGTGCGCCGCGAGTTTTGGGGTTACGCCTCCGACGAGGCGCTTGGCAACGACGAACTGATCAAAGAAACCTACGCCGGCATTCGCCCCGCCCCTGGCTATCCGGCCTGCCCTGAACACACCGAGAAGGGCACCATGTGGTCGCTGCTCGATCCCACGCACAACGCGGGCCTCGAACTCACCGAGAGCTACGCCATGTGGCCTGCGGCAGCGGTTTCCGGCTGGTATCTCGCACACCCAGAGGCGCACTACTTCGGCGTCGGCAAGATCGGACGCGACCAAGTCGAAGACTACGCCAGGCGTAAGGGTTGGGACATCCGCACCGCAGAGCAGTGGCTCGCGCCGACCCTCGCCTACGAGCCGGAAGACTGAGCGGGGCGCGTGATGGAACGCCAGCGCTGCGCCTGGGCCTATGAAACCTCGCCCCACGAGATCGCCTATCACGACACCGAATGGGGCGTGCCCGCCTACGGCGAGCGGCAGTTGTTTGAAATGCTGATCCTCGAGGGCGCGCAGGCGGGCCTATCGTGGCGCACCATCCTGGACAAGCGCGAGGGCTACCGCCGCGCCTTTGCGGGCTTCGATCCCGAGCAGATGATTAGATTTTCGCCCGAGCGCCGCGCTGAACTATTGCTGGATGCGGGTATCGTACGTAACCGACTGAAGATTGATGCGAGCTTTTCCAATGCGAGCGCGCTGCTTGCGCTACGCGACCGCGGCGTCGATTTGGCTGGATATCTATGGGGTTTCGTAGACGGCCAGTCGGTGCATAATCATTGGCGCGAGCCGGCCGATGTGCCGGTGACGACGCCGGCCTCCGAGGCCATGAGTCGCGATCTCAAGCGCTGCGGCTTCCGCTTCGTCGGCCCGACGATCTGCTATGCCTTCATGCAGGCGGTGGGCATGGTCAACGATCACCTGATCGGCTGCTTCCGGCATGCCGAGATCAGCGCCGGCGCGACCCGCGCGAAACCGACCTGACACCGCGACGCGCTATCCTGGTGCTATAGCCGTCCGGTATTTCCCCAACTCACTCGAACGAGGCATTGCGAATGTATAACGTGTTCAAACCCGAGCAACCCGTCGGCCTGATGGACTTCGTCAAGGCCGCCAAGTCTTGCGTAAGCGAGGTCGACCCGGCCGGGTTGCTGCGTCTGAAGCAAGACAAGCCGGATCTGCTGATCGTAGACGTGCGCGAATCCTCCGAGCACGAACAAGGTCACATCGAGGGCGCACATCTGGTGCCGCGCGGCATCATCGAGGCCGCTGCCGATCCGGCTTATCCGAATCACGATCCGGTACTGGCAGGGGCACGCGGGCGTCCCGTGGTGGCCTATTGCGCGACTGGTGGCCGTTCTGCGATGGCCGCCGCGGTACTGCAGATGATGGGCTTCGGCGAGGTCTACAGCCTCGTTGGCGGCTACAGCGGTTGGGCTCAAGCCGGTCATCCGGTGGTGCACGAGGCGCGCTTCGTCTGAGGCGTTTAGCGCACACCCATCCATCCGGGAAGGAGATCACGACATGCAGGCGGATTTCTGGCTTGAGCGTTGGCAGAATCAGCAGATCGGGTTCCACCAGGACCGGGTGAATGCCCATCTGGAAACATACTGGCCCTCATTAAGCGTGCCTGCGGGTGCTGCCGTGCTCGTGCCCCTGTGCGGCAAGAGCCGCGACATGCTTTGGTTGGCGGGGCAGGGCCATCGGGTGATCGGCGTTGAGCTCAGCCCGTTGGCCGCCGAGGCATTTTTCGCGGAAAACGGATTGTCGCCCTCGGTGAAGCGGGAAGGTGCCTTCGAGGTCTATCGGGTGGGTGAGATCGAAATTCGTTGTGGGGATTTCTTCGACCTGTCGTCTGCGGATCTGGCCGGCGTGCAAGCCGTTTATGATCGGGCTTCGCTGGTCGCATTGCCATCGGAGATGCGCCAGCGTTATGCGGCGCATCTTGCCGACTTGATGCCTGTTGCGGCCCAGGTGCTGTTGATCACCTTCGATTACCCGCAGGCCGAGATGCAGGGCCCGCCCTTTGCCGTGAATGAGGACGAGGTGCATCGACTCTACGACGCGCGCTTCGAGGTCGCTTCGCTTGTCAGCAAGGACGTGCTCGCGGAAAACGAACGTTTCCAGCGTGCGGGACTGACGCGCATGAGCGAGCGTGTGTTTAACCTGCGTCGTCGTGCAGATTGAGCGGCTGGAGGGCAATGCGCTAAAACTACAGGGTGTATCGATCGTTGGGTGGGTTGCTCAAAATTGGCGGCGTCCCGAGGAGATAACGGACGAGTAAGCCGGCTGTGGTGGTGACTAGCCAGCCTGGGCCAATGTCAGCCCCGCGTTCAGGAAGATCAGCGCGGCGTAGAGCATGATGGCGGTGACCACGACATTGATCGCCCGCCAGACCGGCGGGCGCGTCAGCCAGCGCGAGAGGGTTGCCGCGAGCAAGGTTACGCCGAAAAACCAGATGACCGAGCCGCTGATGGCACCGCCGGCGAAGGCGGCCCGCTCATCACCCTGGTAGCGCAGCGCGAAGGTGCCGAGCAGCACTGCGGTGTCCAGCCAGGCGTGCGGGTTGAGCCAGCTCAAGGCTAGGGCGTTGAGCACGATGCCGCGTCGCGGGGGAGAGGGGCGTCATCGTCGGCGTCGAGCGCCAGTGCCTGCTTGGCGCGAATCGCATCGCGTGCGGCGTGGAATGCGTGATGCCCAAGAAACAGGGCGCCGGCGAAATAGAACGCGGTTTCCAGACGTGGACTGGCCTGGATCACGGCGCCGAGTCCGGCCACGCCCAGCATAATCAACCCGACGTCGCTCAAGCTGCAGATCGAAGCAATCAGCCAGTGATGTTCGCGCCGGATGGCCTGCCTCAGGACATAGGCGTTTTGGGCGCCGATGGCAACGATTAGGCTGAGGCCCAGAAGGAGGCCGTTGGTATAGCTGCTGAACATGAAATTCTCGGGCGCTGCGCGGGGGACGATTTTAGCAGCTGGTACGACGGCTGGGTGGCGAACGGTGGCCTACGCGGTCGTCGGCGACTAATCTGATAATACGTCCGAGTCGAGGAATTGCCGATGGCCTTTGAGGACCTCTATCGATTGAGCGCCCATGCCGTCATCACCGATGACGGTGGGCGGATTCTGATGCTCAAGGCGGACTACGCCGATTATCGCTGGGGGCTGCCGGGAGGCGCCGTCGATCCCGGCGAAACACTGATCGAGACGCTGGTGCGCGAGTGCCGGGAAGAACTGGCTTGCGAGGTCGAAGTGGCGTATTTGAGCGGAATCTATTATCACGCAGCGGTCAATTCGCACTCCGCGATCTATCGGGCACGGCTGCATTTGCCGGCAACGATCATGCTCAGCGACGAACATTCGGAGTGGGGCTATTTTCCGCCGGAGACGCTCAGCCCGGTGCAGCGGCAGCGGGTGATGGCGTGTCTGAATTTTTGCGGTGAGGTCGCGTACGCGGCCTTTTGAGCGCCGCACCGCGGGACGGTGCGGCGCTCCCGACGAATTAGAAGACGATCTGGCCGCCGAAACCGATACCGTAGCGCGCACTGCCGTTGCTCAGTCCCTTGTCGATATAGAGCTGGAAGCCGCTACCCTGAGTGGTGACGTTGTGATTCCAGGCGACGATTACGTCGGCCGGGCCTGCATAGCCCTTCTGCTCCGATTGCGAGCCGGCGAACATCGCGGTGAGGATGTTGGATTGCGAGCGGGGTAAGACGTAACTCGCGCCGAAGTCGTAGGTGGCGATATTCTGCAGGCTGGAGTTTGCGGGTTTGCCCACCAGACGGTAGCCGACGTGCGCGAAGGGGAAGGTGTAGCCGCCGGCGCGCCCGTCGAAGCCGACGCCGAATTCGTAATCGTTGTGACCGGAGCCGAGGCCGGCGGAGTGCGAGGCCGTGGCAATCTTTACCTTGGCGTAGGGATGCACGCCCACGTGCCCGTTGCTGGCATGCGTGGCCGAATAGCGAACCGTGATCCAGGTGTCACCCATGCCGGAGGCTGAGCGTGTCTGCGTCTGTCCGCCGCGCGTGGACAGGTTGCTGCCGGCCAGCGTAGCCCCTTGCGGTAGGCCGGTGACCGATTCGTAGGGAATGGTCAGCTTGATGCGCAGGCGATCTTTACGATACTGGATATAGGTCGGCAGGTAGAAAATGTTGATGGTGTTGGCGGTGCCGTAGGTACCGGAGAAATAGGCGGGAACGCTGCCAACCGTCAACTGGGCATCCTTGGCCTGCGCGATGGGGGCCAGCAGCGCAGTGCTGAGGACCGAGGTGGCCAGTATGGCCGTCGTCCGGAAAGTTGTCGTCATGGGGTGTCTCTCCCTGGGGCAAGTCTTGTTGTTATGGTTTGTTGCGTCATGCTGGACGTGACACTGCCGGCTTTATCGGCCGGCAGTGTCTGGGATATTGCCGTTACGGACAGTTCAGTGGTCGACCTGGGGCGTCTGTACGTCGGGGCGCTGGACTTCAGGCTGCTGGATCTCGGGTCGCGAAACCTCAGGGGTCTGCACGTCCGGGCGTTCCACTTCGGGCTTCTCGACTTCCGGGCGATTGACGTCGGGGGTTTCGAGCTCAATGCCGTTGCTGCCGGTCTGCATCGAATCGGTGTCAGGCGTCGGGTTGATGTCAGGCGTGGTGACCACGTTCGGCGAAGTGGCGACCGCCGCAGCAGCGGCACCCAGGGTCGCGAGATTGATACCGAAGGCGGCGATGAGGGCAAGCAGCAGGTGGCGCATATGCGTGTGTTTGTACATGGTGTCGATCTCCTGGTCGTTCCGGTGCGTGATCTTGCTGAATGAGTGGCGCAGTGTCGTTGCGCTCATCATCAGACACGCCGGGATACGGAAAAAGGTTCCAGGAATGAGGGTGGAGGATTGCGATTGAGGCAGGGCCGGCGGCAGTGCCGCCGGCTGGGATCGGCTCAGATCTTGAACTGGTTGACCAGTGATTGTAGTTCTGCGGAGAGCTTGGCCAGCTCCTCGCTCGCGGTCGCGGTCTGTTGGGCGCCGGTAGCCGTTTGGTCGGTGGCGTGGCTGATGTTGCTGATATTGCGGTTGATTTCCTCGGCCACGGTGGATTGTTCTTCGGCCGCGCTGGCAATCATCGAATTCATGTCGCTGATACGTACCACCGAAGTGCTGATGGCCTCCAGCGAGGTGCCGGCCTCCTCGGCCTGGGCGACGCTCGCCTGGGCGCGTTCGCGCCCGGAGGCCATGGCTTCGACCGCACCCTTGGAACCGGTTTGCAGGCGCTCGATCATGCCGCGGATTTCTTCCGTCGAATCCTGCGTCCGTTTGGCCAGCGTGCGTACCTCGTCCGCGACCACAGCGAAGCCGCGGCCCTGCTCGCCGGCGCGCGCAGCCTCGATCGCGGCGTTCAGCGCCAGGAGGTTGGTTTGCTCCGATATCCCGCTAATCACCTCCAGCACTCGACCGATCTGCGCACTATCGCCTTCCAGGGCATGGATGACTTGTGCCGTGCGCTCGACCTCGTCGGCGAGCTGGCTGATGGATTTGATGGTGTTGCCGACGACCTTCTGCCCCTGTGCGGTAGCGCTGTTGGCGTCGTTCGCGGCGCGTGCCGCGTCGTTGGCGTTCTTGGCGACCTCTTGCACGGTGGAGGACATTTCGTTCATCGCGGCGGCGACCTGATCGGTCTCGCTTTGCTGGCTGTGGACGTGCCGGCTGGTTTCTTCGCTGGTGGCGGACAGTTCCTCGGCCGCTGCGGCCATTTGCGCGGTGGAGCCGGCCACTTGGCTGACGACGTTCTGGATGCGCTCGACGAATTGATTGAAGGCCGTGGAGAGCTGGTCGAGTTCGTCCTGACCGTGCGTGACCATGCGACGGGTCAGGTCACCCTCGCCTTGTGCGATGTCGCGCATGGTGTCGACCGTTAACCGCAGACGATTGCGCATGCTGAGCACGGCCACACCGATCAGGCTGGCGCCGATGATCAGGGCGAGCGCCAGGAGGCTCAGGCTGACGATGTTCGAGATGCGCAGGTCTTTGAGCACCAGCTGTTTATCCTTGAGCGATTGAGCGTGTACGATCTTGGTTAGGGCGCGCAGCTCCTCGTCGATCTGCTCGGAGAGCGGGTAAGCGGCGGTGACCAATTCGTTCTCAGCGGAGGCGAACTGCAGCGACTTGAGGCGACTGATGGTCAGCTCGTAATCGGCCTTACTCTTAGCCCAGAGACCGCCGATGTGATCGAGTTTTTCCTTGAATTTGGGGTTGGACTCGGCAAGCTGGCTCGCGCGGTTGTAGGCGTCATCCGCTTCTGAAACATGTTTGCGTGCGGCATTGACGTACTTGCCGTCGAGACTGTCCTGCATCAATTTTTGACTTAGAGCCGGGTCGACGCCACCAATACGAGTGAGATTCATGTTGAGTACGTTGTCGCGAATTGCGATACCGGTGCGCAAGGTGGCGCCGCTCATGCGCTGCAGCGCGTTGAGCAGCGCGGCCTCGTGGTCACTACGCAGGGTGTCGGTTTTGATGACGCCTCCGAACCAGACGGGCGTCAGCACTGCGGCGATGGCCAGTATGGCGGCGATGCTGACGCTGGCCATGATGCGCGCGGAGATGGTGCGAACCATTATGGACATGGCGGTTCCTTTCTTATGTGTTTGTATAGGTGCCCCCGATCCCGCGGTGTGTTGCGACTCCCCCGCTCGCGGTACCCGCCGAGGCGGGCCGGGATGGCATGCTCACTGGATTTATCGGCCTTCAATAAAAAATCTTTAGTCTTGGATTACCGGGTAATCCCATGTGTTCCGCTGTCGCCTCTGGTGGGATTTATAGATCAATCCAGGGCGAGTTGTAGACGAAGGCTGAATACGGAGGCGTTGTGCGATGAGCCGGAGAGATTGCGGATGAACTGAAGATCGGGTTGCAGGGCGAGTTGCGGGGTGAGGGCGAATTGATAGGTGGCTTCGTAGGCGGTCTCTGTGTCGAGGCCGCGCAGGGCCGCGCGCGTCACGCCGAGGGCGAGGCGGTCGTCGGGGCGGGAGGCGAGAGGGGCCGCGATATCCACGCCGAAGCTCAGGTGTTGCGGCACCGTGCTGTCGTTTGTGGGCGCGAAGCCCAGACGCAGAAAGGCGCGGGCGCGTCGAACGGGCCCATCGGTCAGTGTCTGTGAAAAATTGATGTAGCCGCCGGACAGATCGGTGGGGGCGAGGGTGGGGTCTGGTTGACGATAGCGCCAGAGACCGAGGCCCAGCTGCGTCGGTGCATCAGTCGTATAACCGAAGTCCAGTTCGGCGATTGCCAGCGCGCCGTTGCTGGCCAAGCGCGTGCGCAGCGTAGGATCAGCCTGGAAGAGGCCAGCCCTCAGGTTAAAGGCGCCCTCCTGGCGACCGAGTACGAGGCCATAACCGGGTTCTGGGTAGGTGGAAACCGGCAGATTGCCGCTGAGGGTCGGGTCGAGTCCGAAGGAGGCGTTCAGCAGCAGCCCGGCAGCGTCGGTGACATCGAACAGCGTATTGAGGTCGATGAGGCCGATCTGCACAGTATTGACGTGCGCCCATGTCTGACGAAACCAGGCGCTGTAAAGACGCGTGGCATTGGGTGCCTCGATGTTGGACGCGGATTGGAAATCGCCGATATAGCGCGCGCTGGGCTGGCCGCTGCGCACGGCGAGGAATGAGAAATGCAGAATGCCGACCGATCCTGCGCCGAGGCTATCCGTGCGCGCGTCTAGTGCGGCTAGGAGCATGCCGTCGTAGGTAGTGCCGGCGCGCAAACCGCCCCCGAAGGTGCTGACAGTCTCGTTATCCCAGAGCAGACTGGGGCTGAGGACGGGGGCAGCACAGGCGCTGCTGCTGATGAAGATGAGAATCGCCGACCAGAGGTGGCCAAGGTTACGTCGCTGAAAATGCATTAGGGCCCTGTTGAAGAGTGTGTTTTTATTAATGAGAATTATTATAAAACACGATTGTTAGACAACGATACAGGCTGACCGACCTAACGCATTGACGTGGCCGCTCGGTGCCCCCATCGCAGATAAAGCGCTGGCAGCAGGTTGGTACTCAATAGCGAGCTCCAGATCACGCCACCCAGCACCACGATGGCCAATCCCTGCTCGGGAGCAGCACCCAGTCCCCAGCCCAGTGCGGTTGGCAGCATACCGAGTACGGCGGTGAGCGTGGTCAGGACGATGGGGCGGAAACGCGCGTGCACCGCGGCGCGTACCGCAGCTTCGGGTGTTTGTCCGGCACGCTCGTTGGCGCGCGCATAGCTGAGTAGCACGATGCCGTGATTGAGGCTGATACCGATCAGCGTCAGAAATCCGATCAACCCGGTTGCGTTGAGCCCGACACCACTGACGGCCAGCGCAAGTGCACCGCCGGTGAAGGCCAGGGGCGCCTGCAGCAGCAGAATGCCGGCGAGGCGTAAGCCGTCGAATTGCAGTGCCATGATGCCCAGCGTCAGGGCCAGGGCGCCCAAGGCTGCCAGCCCGAGTACCCAGGCGGTGTGAATCAACAGCGGGTAGAGACCGCCGAAGGCGTAGCGGTAGCCGGGTGGCATGACGAGCCCTTGAAGAGCGCGACGCGCGGCGGCGATCACCGTGCCGAGGGAGGCCATGGGTGTGGCGAGAATGTCCACAGCGCGCGCGCCGTCGAGGTGTCGGATCTGGTTCGGCGTCTGTTCCATCTTCAGGTTGGCGAGTTGACCGAGCGGGGTCCAGCCGTGCGTGGTATGCAATGGCAGGTGGCGCAGTGTGTCGAGCCCTAGTCCCTGGGGGTGCGGTAGGCGCAGGTAGAGCGCAAGTGGCTGCTCCCCGTCGGGTACCTGTGCCAGCGTCTGTCCGTGCAACAACAGGTCGAGTTGGCGATAGAAGTCACGGGGATTGAGGCCATACGCGCGCAGAGCGTCTGGGCGCGGCTCAACCTGCATGACCGGCACCGGGTAGCTGTCGTTGTTGAAGATGTCCGCCAGCGCCGAGACGTGACGTAGTCGCGCGGCGATTTGCGTGGAAATCTGTCTCAGGGTGTCCAGGTGCGGTCCGTAGACGGTGAGTTCGAACGGTTGTGGCAGGCCGGAGAGGCTTTCGCCAAGACGCTCTATGGTGGGTGTGTCGATACTTTGTTGCACGCCATCGGTCGCTGCCTCGCGTAGCAGGCGCGCGGAGATGGTATCCAGCGCGGCGGTGTCGACCCCCGCTTTGAGCACGATCTGGATTTCCCCGGCGAAGGCGCGTTCGGTATAGGCGGTGCCTCGCGCCGAGCCGATGCGGGCAAAGGTGTGCGCCACTGCGGGATCGGCGCGTAGGCGACGGGTGAGCTGTTGCACGGCCAGTCGGGTCTGGCCCAGCGAGCTGCCGGGGGGCAGGGTGAAACCGTCTAACAGGACGCCTTCGTTGGGCAGGGGCATGAAGTTCACCGGCACGATGATGAGCGCACCTAGGCTCAGGATGAATAGGCCTGCTGCAGCGAGGGCGCTCAGGCGCGGTCGTTTCAGGGTCAGCCCAAGTAGGCGCTGGTTGCCCTGTTGCAGCCAGTCGAGAAAGTACCTGCCGCTGCGTGTGGCGTTTCCGGCCGTGCCAATGCGGCTCAGCAACAGCGGGATTACGGTCAGCGATACCAACAGCGAGGCCAGCAGAGACAGGCTCATGGCCAGGGCGAATGGATTGGAAAACAGGCCGGCAAGCCCACCCACCGCGAGCAGTGGCAGGTAGGCGGCCACGGTGGTCAACGTGCCGACGATGTCCGCGCCGGCGATGTCGCCGAGGCCAGCGCGGACACCCTCGGACCCGCTCAGACCTTGCTCCCAGCGATGGTAGATGGCCTCCAATACGATGATGCCGTCGTCGGCGAGGAGGCCGACGGCCACCGTGAGCGCGCCGAGGGTGAGCAGGTTGAGGCTCTGGCCGAAGGCGTACAGCCCGGCGATGCCGAGCAGTAGCGACAGCGGAATGCTCAGCGCAAGTACCCACACGCCGCGATGAATCCCGAGCAACCACAGCAGCACGGCAATCGCGAGTAGCCCGCCGACAAGGAGGTTGCGCCCGAGGTCGCTCCCGATCAGGCCGACGAGGTGGCTCTGCCGGTAGATCGGTACCCAGCGTACCCCGTGCGGGAGCTGATTCTGCAAGCGCGCGAGTGTGGCGGCGACGGCATGGTCGACGGGGATGGTTGAGGCGCCGGCCTGTTTGAAGACGATCAATCCCAGTGACGGGTGGCCATCCAGTTCGACTGCGCTGTGTATCGGCGTGGCCGCGCGCACGACCCGCGCGAGACTGCCCAGTGGCACTTCACCGTTGGCCGTAGGCACTGGAATTGCGCGCACAGCCTCCCCGCTGATCGGGAGGTGACGGGCCTCGATTAGAACGTCCTGATGGCCGAGGTCGAGGCGGCCGGCGGGGCCGAGTACGATTTGATCCCGCACCGCGCGGGCCAGCGCGGTGATGCCGATGCCATAGCGATGCAGCGCGCCGAGGTCGGGCTGAATCCACAGCGCCTCGTCGCCGCTGCCGAACAGCTCCACTCGCTGTACGCCGGGCACCGCGCGCAAGGCGGGCAGTATCCGCGTGCGGATGGCGCGTTGGACGCGATAGGCGGGTACATCGACGGGTATGTCGACGCTGTAGTCGGCGATTTCGTTGATCGCGTTGCCCATCACTTCGGCGAGGGGGGGTGTGCCGGCGGGCAATTGCCCGCGCGCCCGATCGATGGCTCCGTACACGGCCTGCAGGTCGAGTTGCGGATCGGTGCCCTCGTCGAAGCGGGCGGTGATTTGTGCGGTGCCCTGTCCCATGGTACTGCGCAGGCTGCGCAGGTGCGTCAACCCCATCAGCTGCCCTTCCAGCGGGCGAACGATCAGGGTTTCCATTTCCTCCGCGGTGGCGCCGGGGTCATGAACGACGACGCCGATCTGCGGATAGCCGAAGCGTGGTAGGACCTCTGCGGGTATGTGCCACAGCGCATAGAGCCCATAGGCGAACAGGGCCGCGAACAGCCCGATCCAGAGGAGCGGGCGTTTGAGTAGCGCAGGTATGCCCATCAGTCAGGCGGGGTGTAGTGCGCCGCGAAGTCGCGGTGGAAGATGAGGTAGGCATTCTGGACCACGACGGGGGTGCCGGCGGCGAGCCCGGAGATGATGAGGGTTCGTGCGCCGCGTGCCGGGCCGGGTGTGACCGGCGTGCGTTGGGGTTGACCTTGTTGCAAGGTCAGTACCCACCATTGGCCTTGGTCGAGTATCAGGGCCGAAGTGGGCACGGCGACTGCTTGACGGGCTGGGCCTTCAAGCTCGACGCGGCCCCGCTCACCGTCCGCCCAGGCTGTGGTCGATATGGCGAGCAGCCCGAAGCCCTGTGCGCCGTCGGTCTGTATCGGGGGATTTTTCGGATCACGCGCACCGCGATGGGCGAGTTTCCGTCGGCGGGTATAAAGCGCCCTTGCATACCGAGAGTGATTTTCTGGCTGTCGCCCCCATAGTACGCCGCCCGCAGCCAAAGGCCGCCACTCGGTAGCAGTGTCAGTATTGGCGAGCCAGGGGTGACGCGCTCGCCGTTGGCGGCGCGCAGAGCCGTGACCTGTCCATTCGCCGGGCTGCGTAGGATGACGCGCGCGCGCAGGCTATCCAGTGCTGTTTTGGCTTGCTGAAGTGCGGCGTGGGTGCTGGCTACGGCCGCTTTTGCGGCGTTGAGTTCGCGGCGATTCGTGAAGGCGGGGTAGGTGCGTTGCGCGCTGCGCAGGGAATCGGCCGCGAGTGTTGCGCGACGGCGGGTTTCCACCAGCGTGGTTTCGGCTTGTCTGAGCGCGGCGGTGATGGCGGGTCCGATCAGTCTGGCGAAGGGTGTGCCCGATCGAAGTCGGTCGCCTGGTCGTAGGGTGAGGTCCTTTAGATAGCCCGCGTGGTCTGCCCGGATGGTCAGTTGCTGCAGGGGTTCGACTGCGGCGTAGGCCATATAGCGGGGATGGTAGGTCACTGTTTCAGCTGGCGTATTGCGTGGAGTGCCGGCATGGACGCTCATCCAAGGCAATAAGGCGCACAGCCAGAGCCAACGGCGCAATCGTGGGGACGGGGATGGATTCATGCGCGCAGTCTGGAGGTTGGGTCGGGGGCTGGCCAGTTACGATCTGGTTAGGGATTTAGGTGCTTGGGTTGGTTGCCTGCTGTTCAGCAGGCTCGGGCGATGCGGGCTCGGGCGCTCTGGATAGCGCCTTGACGGCCATTCGACATACCTGTTTGAAGTGGTCGAAGGTCCGTTCATCGATACCACAGCTGGCATGGCGACGATCGGCATAGACCATGCCCACCGCATGGCCCTGAACGAAGATAGAACAGGCGAGAAATTGATCGGTGCCGGTGAGGTTGCGTATTTCCGTAGGCACGAGATTCCACGCCGCCTTCTGGCTGCGTCCCTTGAGCCAGAAGGCCATGGGTTTGGCCATCAGACGACTGAACAGATGCCCGCCCTCCAGCGAGAGTTTGAAGCGGTTGAATTCCGGTTCGTAATCCGTCCCGATGACCGCCTCGGCGGTCAATACTGGAAAGGGGTCGCGTTCGAGGCGTGCATAGATCACGCGGTTGAGCCCCAATCCCCGATGTAGGGCGAAAATGAAGGACTCCAGTATCGCGGCATGTTGTTCGCGATTCAGCGATGCCAGGCGGTCTTCGACTCTTGAGAAGACCTCGGGCTGAGGGGCGAGGCAGAAGGCTGCTTCCTGGGACTTGGGTTCCTGGAATGGCACGTGTTTGAGTAGCGGTGTAGGCGGCAGACCATATTCCTGGCAGCGTGCGTTGAATTCCATGATTCCGCCATCGATCAACACCGCTAGCCCGCTCTGGTTCATGCCCAGGTAACTGGCCATCAGTCGGAGGTCGCTGGTCAGGCCGGCACCTTCCCAGCGGGAGATTGCATGCCAGGCAATCTTGGCAGCGAGCATTACGCCCAATGCCCTGGGCTGCAGGGCGTTGGTCGGTTCCAGAGACCGGCACAGAAGCTCGGGCAGATCCCAGGCTTCTGCTAGCGTACGGCCGGCATCCTCGATTCCGGTGCCGAAGACGACATATTCTGCCTCTTGTGCCTGTACGCCGGGTTGACTCAGCAGGGTGCTTAGGGTTTCCATTTCAACGGGGCTGACCGCCCAGAGCGCCAGTTCGCCGAGGGGGAAGAGTAACCCAGCGAGGGCGACCTCTCCGGGTTCCAGGTCGCGCCGTTCTCGGGCGACACTTAGAGCCAGTATGCCGCCGAGCGCCGAGCGTCCCATCAAGGTCAGATAATGCTGAAGGCGTGCGCCTTGCATGCGCTCGGTGGCCTGAGGTAGCGCTTCAGCCAGTTCGGTCACGGTCTTAATGCCGAGCATCATGGAGGCCTGACGCAAGGTGCTGAGCGGGTTGCCCAGATGGCGATGTTGGACGTGCATGGCGTGATAGACCACCGCGGCGGCCAGTGCAGGGTCGGTTGCGATAGCACGACCGAGCTGCTTGGCGGACAGCTTCTGATCGTTCGCCAGAGTATTCAGGCGCGCGATGGTGCCTGGCAGACAGGGGAATTCGGGTTTCTGCATGGGCTATATGCCTTATCTCTCCATGACCTTAGATAGGTTGCCCGTGGGCAAAAGCCTACATCAGCGTTCCGGCTTTCGCTATGATGCACCCTTTATGCATCAGGCGTCTGATGGGAACGATAATCAACCGGCAGCAGGGCGTCATCAGGGGTTTTGAGTGAATACCATTATCGGCTTCCTTATCGTTACCGGCAGCGTGGTCGGTGGTTACATCCTATCTCATGGGGATCTTGCCACCTTACTGCAGCCGTATGAACTGCTGATCATCGGTGGTTCGGCCTTCGGCGCCTTCATGATCTCCAATCCGATGAGCCTGATCATGAAGACCTTCAAGGGTGTGCCGACCCTGATGGGCGGTTCGAAGTACGGCAAGGCAACCTATCTCGACCTCCTGACCTTGATGTATGACCTCTTCACCAAGGCGCGTAAGGAAGGCTTGATGGCGGTGGAATCTGACATCGAAGAGCCTGAAAACAGCGAAATCTTCTCGAAATATCCCAAAATCACCAAGAATCACCATGCCCTGGAGTTCATCGTAGACTATATGCGGCTGATCGTGTCCGGTGGCATGAATCCCTTTGAATTGGACAACCTGATGTCCTTGGAACTGGAAACGCATCACCATGAATCGCACCAGACGTCGAATGCGCTCACCCGCGTCGCCGATGGCCTGCCGGGTTTCGGTATCGTGGCGGCGGTGCTCGGCGTGGTGATCACCATGGGGAGCCTCGACCAGCCGCCCCAGGTGATCGGTATGCACGTCGCAGCCGCCCTGGTCGGCACCTTCCTCGGCATTCTGCTGGCCTATGGCTTTGTGGGCCCGTTGGCGGTGGCGCTGGAGCACCGCGCACAGGAAGAGGCCAATTTTTTCGAGTGTATTAAGACCTGCATTCTGGCTCAGGTGCAAGGTTACAGTCCCCAGATTGCGGTCGAGTTTGGTCGCAAGGCGATGTATGCCACCGTGCGTCCGAGTTTTCAGGCGTTGGAGGAGCACCTCAAAGGCAACAGGGGCTAGGTTTGCCGGATGGATGACAAAAAGCAGCCGATCGTAATCAAGAAGGTGGTCAAGGGCCACGCCCACCACGGTGGGGCGTGGAAGGTGGCCTATGCGGATTTTGTCACCGCGATGATGGCCTTCTTTCTGTTGATGTGGCTGCTGGGCTCGACGACCAAGCCGCAACGAGCGGGTATTTCAGACTTCTTCAAGCACCCCAGCGCGATCCAAGGGCCAGGTGGCGCGAGCACCAGCATGATCAAGCTGGGTGGCACCCAGGATATGCCGACCGGGCCCACGCAGATGCACAGCATCGGCGGCGCGCGCGCACCGACTCCAGAGGAGTTGGAGAAGGCCGCGCAGGCGCGCGACCATCAGCGTATGCAGACGCTGGAGGTCGAACTGCGCAAGGCCATCGACCGCAGTCAGGCACTACGCCCGTTCAAGGATCAGCTGCTGATCGACATCACGCCGGAGGGCCTGCGTATCCAGATCGTGGACAAGGAAAATCGCCCGATGTTCGACCTGGGCAGTGACATCCTCAAGTCTTACGCGCAGACCATTCTCGAAAAAATCGGCGATTTCCTGAATCACGTGCCGAACAAAATCAGCATCACCGGGCATACTGATGCGCATCTCTTTCTCAATGCCGATATGAGTAACTGGGAACTGTCTACCGAACGAGCCAACGCCGCTCGCCGTGCGTTGATCGCCGGTGATATGGACAAAACCAAGGTCGCGCGCATCGTCGGCCTTGGTGATACGGTTCTGTTCGACAAGAAAAATCCGCTGGCTGCGGTTAACCGGCGCATCAGTATCATCGTGCTCAACAAGCAGACCGAGGCGGCGATGGCCAAGGGAGACGCCTACGTGAGTGGCGCCACATCAAAGCCTGCAGTGTCTGCACCAACGCCAGCGGCGGGTGGCGGGGCCGCCGTTGCCCATCCCGAAATTTCCGCGCCGCCCGCGGGCTCGGCTGCAAACCCCACCGTGACGCCACATACGTAGTGAGCCGAATGGCGGCCGTACGCGCGCGACTGACACTGCCACGCAGTGTGGTGGTGCTGGGGCTTGTGTCCTTCCTCAACGATGCGGCTTCGGAGATGATCACGCCGCTGCTGCCCTTGTTCCTGACGATGACCCTGGGCGCCGGCCCCATGGTCGTAGGGCTGATCGAGGGCGTTGCGGAAGCCACTGCGAGTCTCCTTAAGTTGATTTCCGGGCGTCTGGCAGATCGCGGCGTGCCGCCCAAATGGTTGCTGCTTGGCGGCTATGGCATCTCCAATATTGCGCGTCCATTGGTCGGTTTGGCGCTGAGTTGGAGTTGGGTGCTGGGACTGCGTTTCTTCGATCGAGTGGGCAAGGGCGTGCGCACCTCGCCGCGCGATGCGCTGATCGCCGCCGCCAGCGGTGAGGGGCGGCGTGGACACGCCTTTGGTTTTCACCGTGCCATGGACAATGCGGGCGCCGTGGTCGGACCGTTGCTTGCCTTCGCATTATTGAGCCTCTCGGTGCCGCTGGGGCACGTGTTTCTGGCCTCGGTGGTCCCTGGCGTCCTAGTGCTCGCCTTGCTGGTTTTCGGTCTCCCAGGGCGTCCGCCAGTTCCACCGAAACTCGAGACTGTCCCTCTTCCGCATTTGCGCTGGTCTCAACTAGATGCGCGGCTCAAGGGTTTGCTGTTGGCAGCGGGTGGCTTGGCTTTGGCGACCGTACCGGAGGTGTTTCTAGTGTTATGGGCGCGGTCCCGCGGACTTGAAATCGTCTGGGTGCCTTTGATCTGGGCTGCCGCGAGTTTGGTCAAGAGTTTGCTTTCTTGGCCCGCGGGCGCATTGTCTGACCGTGTGGGGCGGGTGCCGGTAGTGTTTGTCGGCTGGTCATCACGGGTCGTTTTGCTGCTCGCCCTGGCGCATGCTGGGAGCGCCGCCCCGACAATTTGGGGTTTGTTCCTGGCCTATGCCGGCGCGTTGGCGTTGACCGAAGGTGCCGAGCGAGCGTTGATCGGCGATTATGCGCCGGCGCGTCTCAAGGGTACGGCCTTCGGACTCTATCACCTGATAACCGGTGCCTTGACGCTGCCGGGGGCGCTGCTGTTTGGTACTGTTTGGCAGGAGGTCGGAGAGCGTTCCGCCTTTTATCTAGCCGCGTGTCTTACGGCCGTGGCTGCCGCAGGCATGCTTGCCGTATTGCGCCGAGGCTGATCCCATGCATTCCTGGCTACAGTTCGTGGTGTCATGGGTTGCCGCTCACCCGGGCTTGTCAGGCGTGGTGGTATTCCTGATCGCGCTGGGTGAATCGCTTGCGGTGGTCGGTTTGCTGATTCCTGGGACGGCCGTCATGTTTGCCATCGGCGCCTTGGTCGCAGCGGGCGCACTCAATCTATGGACCACGCTGGCGGCGGCCGTTGCCGGCGCGATAATCGGCGATGGCCTGAGCTATTGGTTGGGATATTACTACCGTGATCGCGTGCGTGGAATGTGGCCATTCCGCACGCATCCGCAATGGCTGCGTGCAGCAGAGGGCTTCATCGAGAGGCATGGTGGCAAGAGCGTATTGCTGGGGCGGTTCGTCGGTCCGGTACGCCCGATCGTGCCTGTGGTCGCGGGCATGATGCGCATGGCACCGCGACGCTTCCTGCTTGCGAATGTGGTCTCCGCGGTATTGTGGGCACCTGCCTATCTTGCCCCCGGCATCGGTTTTGGGGTGGCCTTCGATTTGTTCAGTCGCATCGCTCTGCGATTGGCGCTGTTGTTCGGTCTGCTGGTCGCCGTGCTTTGGCTGACCGGCTGGGCCGTGCATCGATTGCATCGCTGGCTGGTGCCGCGTGCTGTCGCTACCTTGGCGCTGGTGGCCCAGCAGCGCGCACGCCGTCCGTGGCTTGGGCGTTTCGCTGGCCTGTTGATCGATCCCCGTTCGCCGGATCTGGGGGCTTTGGCGACTGCCGCACTGGTGCTGCTCGTTGCTACCTGGGGGTTGCACGCGCTCGCTGAGGGGACTGTCTGGCATCAGGCCGACGCAGCGATTTTCCGTTATCTGGCGCAGATGCGCTCGCCTTGGGGCGATCACGCCATGCAGTGGTTGAGCGGATTCGGCTCGGTGCCATCGCTGGCTGCCTTGGCCTTGTGGGGTGGGATTTGGTTGGCGGGGCGCCGCGAATGGCGACTCTTGCTCTATTGGCTCGGGGTTTCGCTACTCGGCATGGTGTTGTTGGCATTGGGCATGACGGCCGTGTTGGGTCAGCCCGCGCGCTTGAGTGCGAGCAGTGCCTGGCAGGTATCGCTGTATGGCCTGATCGCGATGCAGGTCGCGCAGCGTCTACGAGGCGACCTCCGCTGGCTACCTTATTCGGTCGTGGGTTTGCTGCTGGCCGGAGTGGGTTTTGCACGTGTGTATCTGGGTATTGAAGGCTTGTCCGGCTGGCTGGGCGGGCTTTTGCTGGGCATGATCTGGGTCACTCTGGTCGGTGTCGCCTGTTTGACGCACGCGGGCGCGGGCGGAGCGGTGCGTGGCTTGCTTTTAGGCGGCATCATGGCGAGCGTTGCCGGTTTGGCGATCGGGTATCGCGTGCCCCCGACATCGCCCCCCTTAGCCGTGATCACATTTAACCATCAATTGACGGATGCTCAATGGTGGCACGAAGGCTGGCGATCATTACCCGCCTTGCGCAGGCGTTTGGATGGCGAGCCGGCCGAGCCGCTGAATATCCAGTGGGCCGGCGACCGGGCGGTTATTGAAGCCTTTCTGGGCGCGCACGGCTGGGTGGCGCCGCCGCCACTGACGCCAGGCGATGCGTTGAACTGGTTATTACCGGGACGCGATAATCGCCGGTTGCCAATGTTGCCGCGACTGAATGATGGACGCGGACCGGTGCTGGTGCGAATTCATAGCCTGGATGATGACGCGGTTGGTACGCGCGAACTTGTACTTCGGCTGTGGCCGAGCACACTGCGACTGAGCGACGGCCGGCCGGTATGGGTGGGCAGCTTGCGCCAACGTCGCCTAGTGGCGCCGTTGGGTTTGCTGCTGCTGCCGCGTTACGGCGAGCTAGCCACCAATGGAGCGACCTGGCTTGAGGGGGCCGGCGTGCAGACGCGCGTGGTTCACCGCCAGCGGTCAGGAGTGCCCAGTCCGGTACGATTGCTGCGCATGACCCCGTCGCGGTAGTGTGGGCAGCATTCGCGGCTTGGCAGTGTCTGTCCGCCTAGCATAAAGTGGCGAGCACGTTCAGTCGGTTGAGGTCTGTCACAGTATGTCGCATTCGCAGCATCCCCATGCCCATTCGGAAGCCGGTCCCGTGAGCCATGCCGAAGGGCATCACGGTCATGGGCATCACCATCATGCAGGTGGCACAGATCGTCGCCGCCTGTTGGGTGCATTGTTACTGACCGCGGGTTTTATGCTGATCGAAGCTGCTGGCGGGTGGTGGTCCGGTTCGTTGGCGCTGCTCGCGGATGCGGGGCACATGCTCACCGACACCTTCGCGTTGGGATTGGCTTGGTTGGCCGTGGGCATGGCTCGCAGACCGGCGGATCATGATCGCACCTATGGTTACCATCGTCTGGAGGTGTTGGCTGCCTTCGTCAATGGACTGGTATTGCTGGCCGTGGTTGGTGGCATTTACTACGAGGCGGCACTGCGCCTGTTCCACCCCGAACCCGTGGCCGCAGGTGAGATGTTACTGATCGCAGCACTCGGGTTGTTCGCCAATATCGCGTCGTTCGCACTACTCCACGGCGGACACCACGACCATGGGAACCTCAATCGGCGCGCTGCTTTGTTGCATGTTATTGGCGATCTGCTCGGCTCGGTGGCCGCAATCGCTGCCGCACTCGTCATCATGATGACTGGGTGGATGCCGATCGACCCGTTACTGTCGATGCTGATCGGTCTGCTGATTCTGCGCAGTACATGGGCGGTGATCCGCGAGAGCGGTCAGGTACTGCTGGAGGCTGCGCCTGCGGATCTGGATGTCGCGGCGCTCTGCGATGTGTTGCAGCGCGAGGTGCCCGGCGTCCTCGATGTTCATCATGTTCATGTCTGGTCGCTAACGCCTGAGCGGCCATTGCTGACGATGCACTTGCGTGCAGCGCCGGGGAGCGATAGCGCGCAGGTGCTGGCGGCGGTCAAGTCACTGCTGGCTCACCGTTATGGCATTACCCATTCGGCAGTGCAGGTCGAGCAGGGACCTTGCCCGGACGGCGATGCCACCGAGCAGGTCGGTCATGCGCCCGGTTGTTGTTGAACGCGGCGTCAGGCCTAGCGGCGGTCGAATGCCTGTGGCCTGAGTTCGCCTACAAAGGCGTAGTAGTGCCGCAGCGTCACGCCGAGGCGGGTCAGTGCGAAGTCGCCCAGAGGCCGATAGTGCATAAATAGGCGGGACAGCTCCCATGGGTGCGCATTGTGGCTGACGTAAATGCCCATCGTGCCCTTGGCTGGCGGTTGCTGCCAAGCGAGATAAGCGCTCCCGGAGCCGATCTCGAAGGGATCGTAGGTTGTCGGGCGATCCGGCATGTCGAAGGCGAGTACGCTGGCAATTTTATAATTCGAGCCGACGATCCAGGGTGTCTTGCCATCACGCGTTTCCTGCTCGCGAAGCCGACCTACCCAGTTTGCCAATGGTGTGCGATCCAGTGGGAAGGTCAGCGGATAATTGGGGTAGGGGATCAATGGATGCGCGACCTCGATATGCGTGTACAGCGAGACCATGGCGGCAAAGCCGATGGTGACGCCGGCAAGCCAGCGCAGTGGTCGCAGACGATGATGGATCAGCGCGGCCATCAATCCGCCGGCGAGCGGCAGCGCGGTGACGTAGGCCGGTGCGCTCCAGTTGGGCCCGCTGCTCTGCAGGAAGCTGGCTGCGCCGAATACGCCGAAGGTCACCAACGCGGGACTCAGCAGAAAGGGGCGGATTTCGGCTGGCGTCAGCGTGGATTCAGCGTTTGCCCCGCTAGGGTTGCCTGGTGCTGGGCGCAACATGGCGTAGCCGACTGCGGCCAGCGTCAGTGCAAAGACCAGCGGCGTCAACACGCCGGCCTGCCCCAGTAGATATTGGCCGAAGGTGGCAAGTCCGGTGACGTGATCATGCGCACCCGCCGCCGGCCCGAGGCCTTGCTTGAGGTGAAAGATGACCGAATCCAAGTTGTTCTGATATTCCCAGACGATCATCGGCAGTGAAACCAGCACCGAGACACCCAGCGCCAACCAGGGCTTGATCCCTCTCAGCGCTCGGCGGCCACGCGTGGTGGCGAGCAGGGCGAACAGCAGGGCCAGATAGAGCAGGATCATGGGGAATTTGCTGAGCATACCCATGCCTGCACAGGCACCCATGAGTAGCCAGTCGAGCAGGCGTTCGCGCTCGAGCGCTCGCAGGGTCAGCAAAATGGTTGCGGTCCAGAAGAACAGCAGCGGGGTATCCGGCGTGCTGATCATATTGCCGACTGCGAACAGAGGGGTGGTCACGGTCAATACGAGCGTCCAAAGGCCGGCACGTGAACTACGCCAATAGGCCTTGCCTAGCTGGTACATCATCCAGGCGAGGGTCACGGCGAGCATGCCGGGGACAAGGCGCACACCCAATGGATTGGTGCCTACCAGCCGGGTGCCGGCAGCGATGAGATAGGCGATCATGGGCGGGTGGTCGAAGTACCCCCAAGCCAGGTGGCGCGACCATTGCCAGTAATAGGTTTCGTCGAAGGTCAGCGGTGTTTGTGACGCGAACAGGATGCTGAGTATGCCGGCGCTGATCAGCAGGATGACGACCCAGCTGCGTGCGATCAGTTCGCTTGGCTGGGGCAAGCCTTCGGGCGCGGCTTCGTCGCCTGCCGGGAAGGCCCAGCGCCGACTGCCGTAGAAATTCCAGGCGCTGGCGAGTACGACGCCCAGGATCAGCGCGATTTGCTCGACGCTGACGGCTTGTACCAGACCTGCCCATAGGCCTCCGGCGGCGGGAGGGGGTAGGTTGACGATGAATTCGAACAATAGGCTGCGTAGGGCGAAACCGACCAGGCTGACAGCCAGGAAAACGCTCATGCGCGCGTGATTGCGCCTTTCCCGGAAGGTCCACAGTCGGTTCAGGGCGAAATTGAAGCGTGCGGCGACCAGAAAGGAGAGCGTCTGCGCGAAGAAGCCGCCCAGTGTTGGGCCGAGTGCCTTGAGCCCGATATACCAGTAGGCCATGCCGAAGGTGGCTGAATCGACGGCCATACCGAGCACGCCGACCAGTCCGAATTGCAGGTAGCCGATCAGGCGAGGAAATCGGTCGCGATAAAGCGCTGCGAGTTGTACCAGATAAGCAAGAATGACCGCCCCGCCGAGCTTGCTTGAGCCGCGTGTGCGATCACGGAATACGAAGGGAACCTCAACGGTATGCCGACCCGGTAGGCGGGCGAACAGCTCGAGTCCAATCTTGTAGCCGCGCGGCACGAAGTCCACCGACTCTAGACACTCGCGGCGTAGCGCGAAATAACCCGAGGTGGAATCCCTGATCGGCGTCAGGGGTTTGGCAAGCCAGCAGGCGACGCGGGAAATAATACGCCGCTTGAGCGGCCAGCCCTCGGTGCCGCCTTCGGGGACGTAGCGGCTGGCGACGGCCACATCAGCGCCTTTGCGTATTGCGCCGAGCAGCGCCGGCAACTGTTCCGGTGGATGGGAAAGATCAGCGTCCATCACAGCGAGCACATCGCCACGTGCCGCTGCGAAGCCCGCGGCAACGGCCTTGGCCAAGCCCTTGTCGGTGCTCCGCGTGATCACGCGCACACGCTCACCGGCATGGTGAGTCGCCGCTGCTTCCGCCATCGCGGCGGAGGTGCCGTCCGGCGAGTCGTCGTCGACGATCAGGAGTTCAACCGGTTCTTGGATGAGGTCGAATGCGGCCAGGGTACGGCGGATCAGTTCCGCGGCATTGTCGCGTTCATTGTAGGTGGGGACGATGACCGACAGCATCTCGCTCAGGGTACCTTGGTGCTGGGGGCGGGCGGTTCCGCGACGGCAGGCGCGGATTTGGGCGCGGTGCTCAGGAAGTCTTCCGCCAATGCACGATAGATGGGTTTGGGACAGACCAGCCGCGAGGTGCCATAGGCAATGAACGCGCTGGCCATCAACGGGATCAGGAGGTCGTTATTGTGGGTCATTTCCATGACGATCACGAAGGCCGTGATCGGTGTTTGCACGACGCCGGCGAAGTAGGCGACGGTCCCGAGTAGCACCATCGCGGCCAGTTGGGTGTGCGGGAACCAGTGGGCAAGATGTGCGCCGAGACCCGCGCCGGTGGCAAGTGACGGGGCAAAAATACCGCCAGGGATGCCGCTCCAATAGGAAACCGCCGTGGCCAGTAGTTTGAGGTAGGGGAAGCTGTCGTTGACGGCTTGCGTGTTCTGCACAAGGCCTCGTGCGGCATCGTACCCGGAGCCGTAAGTCAGTCCCCCAGAGGCGAGACCGATGAGCGCAATCGCCAGGCCGCAGATCCCGGCGACTTTCAGGGCGTGGCGCTTGTAGATCGGACGTAGCCGGCGCTGACCGTGAATCAGTAGGCTACTGAACAGGCCGCCGAGTAACCCGCCGGCAACGCCGCAGACGAGAACGGGTAATAATCCGGTGCGTACCGATACATTGGCCGGGACGATGCCCAGATAGGTGTAGTTACCAAGCAGGGCGATCGACGTTACGCCGGCCAGCAGTACGGCGGTGATCAGCGTGCCACTGGTGCGTTCCTCGAAGGAGCGGCTCATTTCCTCGATCGCAAACAAGATGCCGGCCAGCGGGGTGTTGAAGGCGGCGGCAATACCTGCGGCGCCACCAGCGAGAATCATGCCTCGGTCCATATAATGAAAGGGGAAGCGTCCGAGGCGCCCAAGGCTGAATAGCAATGCCGCGCCGATATGCACAGTAGGGCCTTCGCGACCGATCGAGGCGCCGCTCAGTAGACCAAGCAGCGTGAGCAGGATTTTGCCGAAGGCGATGCGCCAGGACAGCATGCGCGCCCGTACCGATTCCTCATGGATATCGAGGGCCGCAATACACTGAGGAATACCGCTACCCTCGGCGCCTGGGAACCATCGTTGTGTGATCCAAGCGGCGAGCATGATCAGGCTTGGCGTTACCACCAGGGGCAGATAAGGAGAGATGGCGACGAGCTGATGAAATAGATGATTGGCGTAGTCCGCGGCACGTGCGAAAAAGCTCGCGACGAGGCCGACCAGTACCGCGCCGACCCAGAAGATCAGCCGGATTCGCCAGCCATCCGGCGCGAGCCGGCCGAGGGTCGATTGCACGATCCGTCTGAACATGGGGCCTTTGGGCGAAACAACGAGGACGGTGCGTACCGCGTGGTGCCGGTCCGCAAAAAGGACATATTGTTGTGTATGCATCCTTGGAACGCAAGCAGGCCCGGTCCTGTGGCATCTGACCTTGCGTGCTTATAAGATGTCGCACCATTGTGGATGTTGAGTAGGTTGAAAATGGATCGGATACATGTCGGTATCGTCGGTGGCACCGGGTACGGCGGTATGGAACTGGTGCGCCTGTTGTTGGAGCATCCCGCCGCAAAGCTGCATTGTCTGGTTTCGCGCAGTGAGGCCGGGCAGCGTGTGGATGATGTGTTTCCGCATCTTCGCGGCCGGATCGACAAGCGCTTCCAAGCTGTAGAGGACGCGGATCTGACTGCGTGCGACGTGGTCTTTTTCGCTACCCCGAATGGGGTGGCGATGCATCAGGTACCCGCCTTATTGGCGAACAATGTACGGATCATCGATCTTGCCGCGGATTTCCGTCTGCGAGATCCGGACGTTTGGGCGCAATGGTACGGCGAACCGCATGCCTGTCCTGAGTTGTTAAGCGAGGCTGCCTACGGACTGCCGGAGCTGAATCGCGAAGCCATACGGAATGCGCGCCTAGTTGCCAATCCGGGGTGTTACCCCACCGCCGTAATATTGGCTTTTCTGCCATTGTTGCAAGCTGGGCTTGCGGGGCCTGGCAGCTTGATCGCCGATGCTAAGTCGGGCGCTAGTGGTGCTGGCCGTGGTGCAGCGGTGGATAACTTGCTAACCGAGCTGAGCGAGAATTTTCGTGCTTACCGGGTTGCAGGGCATCGCCATCTTCCCGAAATCCGTCAGGCGTTCGACGGGATTGCGAACTGCTCTCGTGAGTTGGTTTTTGTGCCGCACGTCGTGCCGATGATTCGTGGCATTCATGCCACTTGCTACGCGGAGGTCTCCGGCGAGGTGGATTTGCAAGCCGTGTACGAGACGACTTACCGGGATGAACCTTTTGTGGATGTGTTGGCACCGGGTTCCCATCCCGAGACGCGCAGCGTACGCGGTGTTAATTTGTGCCGTATCGCCGTGCATCGTCCGCCCGAATCGGGCCGCGTCGTCGTGCTCTCCGTAATCGATAATCTCGTCAAGGGTGCCGCGGGGCAGGCGGTGCAAAACATGAATCTGATGTTCGGATTGCCAGAGACGAGTGGGCTGAATTTTTCACCGATTGCGCCTTGACGATGCGACGTCCTTCAACCAAGGCTTATGAGCTTCGCTCACACAACCCCGTGCGTAATCGTTTAGGGCTTGCGCTTGCGCTCGTGCTGCTGATTTCTGCGGGGGTGGGACTTTACTGGGCTGGTTACCACGCATCTGGGGTAGCCTCCGCGCATATGCGGGCAGCCTTGTCGAAGCTGCGCAATCAGGTGGATTACCTGCAGCAACGTAACCAACAGCTCCTGGGCAATAGCGCGCAGCTTGGCCGCTCTGGCGAAATTGATCGCGAAGCCATGCGGCGGGTTCAGGCCATGCTCAATCAGATGCAGGGTAAGTTGGCCGATTTGACCGAGGAGGTTTCCTTCTATCGCAGCATTGTGTCTCCGTCCAAGCTCAAGCCCGGTTTGCATCTTCAGCGCTTTGCGTTGACGGCCACTGGAACGCGGCACGGGTTTCGTTACCACCTTGTTCTAACGCAGGTGCAGGACAAGCATGCGGTCGTCAAAGGACGCGTTAGTGTTCAGATTGTCGGGCAGTCGAATGGGCATACCAAGAAACTGGACATGGCTGCGCTGGTAGGTGGCGGGCTCGATTTCTCATTCCGGTATTTCCACGACTTCAGTGGTAACTTCTCCCTGCCAGATGGTTTTGTGCCACAGCGGGTCGAGATCAAGGTGACGCCCTTCACGCGCAAGGTGGCGGGTGTCGAGCAGACGGTAACCTGGAAACAGGCGACGACAGGAGAGGGTTAGGTCATGTGGGGCGGGAAGAAAAAATTCAACGCGGTGCGGGTCGATACACTTATCGGTAAAGGTACCGTGATCACGGGGGGTGTGAGTTTTATCGGCGGCCTTCATGTGGACGGGCGTGTACAGGGTAACGTGACTGCGGGCGATACCAGCGGAACGATGCTGGTGTTGAGCGAGAACGGCGCCATTGAAGGAGAAGTCCACGCCCCTAATATTGTGCTCAATGGGGTGGTGGATGGCGATGTGCATTCGTCAGAGCATCTTGAGCTTGCGACCAACGCCAAAATTAGGGGTGATGTGTACTACAACCTCCTGGAAATGGCGGTCGGTGCGGAAGTAAACGGCAATCTGGTGCATCGCAAGGGTGGGAAATTGCAATTGGAAGACCGACGGGAGGATCAGGAACAAGCCGACACCACGACTGATTCTTGACTAAATCAGTCAACTTAAGCTAGCGTGTTCACCTGGCAGAAACCCCTGCGATGGAGGGAGTCCCCAATGAGTACCGAACTGGCCGAAAACACAATGCCCGATCCGCTGTTGTTCACCGATTCCGCGGCGAGCAAGGTCAAAGAGCTGATCGATGAGGAGAACAATCCGGATCTCAAGCTCCGCGTCTTCGTGAGTGGAGGCGGCTGTTCCGGGTTCCAGTACGGCTTTACGTTTGACGAAAATGTTAGCGACGGCGATACGGCGGTGGAAAATGCCGGCGTGACATTGTTGATCGACCCGATGAGCTATCAGTACCTAGTGGGTGCTGAAATCGACTATACCGAAGGTTTGGAGGGCGCGCAGTTCGTGATCCGTAACCCGAACGCTACGACTACCTGCGGTTGCGGTTCGTCGTTCTCCGTGTAAGCAATCAATAATGTACCGCGCAACACGAGAAAGGCGACCACATGGTCGCCTTTCTCGTGTTGCGCGCCGTGTTAGCGACGAGTAGCCATGATGAAGGGAATGCACGCGCCCTTGCTTGGACCTCATGAGTGCCCGCCTGTGGTTGGCGTATGTATAGCGGGCGCAGGCCGCTTGTGCTTTGTCTGTGAACATGCCGGACAGGCCATACCAGAGCGGTTGGATGGCCTTGGCCTTCAAGAGACGGCGCTGAATTCGCATATCGCTTGGGATATTGGCGCCTATGCGGTGGCCGAAGCTCTGTCCCGACGTTTTGATGCGCCTTTGGCTGCGCAGGTCTATTCCCGATTGGTCTGTGACTGCAATCGCCTCGCCGAAGACCCCGACTGCATTCCCGAGCGTAGCGAGCACACCACCATCCCCGGCAATCTTGCCCTGGCGCCGGTGGCCCGGCAGGCGCGTATCGATGCGATCTGGACGCCATTCCAGGACTTTGTGCGGCAGTTGCTGGATGCCCGGCAGGCACAGGGGCGCCTGGAGGCATTGATTGCGGTCCACAGCTTCACGCCAAAGTACGAAGATGTCGTGAGAGAGATGCATTGTGGTTTGCTGTTTCGTGAAGATCGCCGGTTGGCGGATGCCGTCGGCGCTTATCTGCGGCAAGTGCCGGGGTTGATCGTGGCTGAGAATGCCCCCTATTCACTGTTCGAATTGCAGGACTATACGATCCGCGAACATGCAGAGCGTAGGGGCTTGCCCTATCTTCTGGTCGAAATTCGTCAGGATCTGATCAGCACGGCTACGGGGCAGCAGGATTGGGCGCGTCGACTGGGAGATGCGATTGAGGGCGCATTGGCGACACTCTCCGAGAAGCACAATCCAGTATCGCGCTAGAGACTGGCAGGGTAAACGCCGCCGAGGATGACGGGATGCCGCGCGCCGGTCACGGTGGGTAGGTTCCCCGGCAGCCCACGCAGGGTGCGGTCAGCGAGCCAGGCAAAGGCCGTCGCCTCGACCCAGTCTGGCTCCACGCCGTGGCTGGCGGTCGATTCGACCGTTATCGGGGCCATGAGCTGCTTGAGGCGCGTCATTAAGTGTTGATTGTGAACGCCGCCCCCGCAGACCAGAATGCGCGCACAGTTTGATCCATAGGCGCTTACCGCATCGCGGATGCTGCGTGCCGTGAGTTCGGCGAGCGTGGCTTGGATATCGGCAGCCGGTAAGCCCGGGTGCCGATGCGTATGTGCCAGCAGCCATGCTTCATTGAAGCGTTCGCGCCCTGTGCTTTTCGGGGAGGCGCCGTGAAATACGGATCGGCCAACATGTCGCCGAGCAATTGAGCATCGACGCACCCGCTGGCCGCCCAGGCGCCCGCTTTGTCGAAGTGACAATCCATATGTATTCTGGCATGCAGATCCATGAGTACGTTGCCGGGGCCGGTATCGAAGCCAGTCGTTGGTGCATCCGGAGTGCTCGGTAACAGTGTGATATTGGCCATGCCGCCCAGGTTTAGAATTACGCGCGTCTCACTGCTTGCACGGAGATGGGCGTGGTGGTAGGCAGGCACCAGTGGCGCGCCCTGCCCACCTGCTGCCATGTCGCGTCGGCGGAAGTCGGCGACGGTGGTGATCCCGGTACGTTCGGCGATGCGATTGGGATCGCCGATCTGAAGCGTAAATGGATTTTCGTGGTTGGGTTGGTGCCAAAGTGTCTGGCCGTGGCTCCCGATCGCGCAAACGGATGTCGCCCGGCAGTTGCTCTGTGACAGCAGATCGAGCACGGCTGTCGCGAACAGTTCACCCAATTGGACGTCGAGCACGCCGAATCGCTGTAGGTCTATCGTCTTTGATGAAGTGATGAGCGCAAGGATTTCTTGCCGCAACGGGTCTGGCATCGGAAAGGTGATTGCGGCGCGATGCGTGATGATCGAATCGTCTATTTCAACCAAGACGGCGTCTACACCGTCGAGGCTGGTACCGGACATCAGGCCGATATACAGGGGCGACATCAGGGTTGGCGCGAACTCAAGGCCAGCGCGGTGCGGCTGTATTCGGTCATCATCGCGAGCAAGGGCGTGCTGCGTGCCTTGAAGGATGCCCTGTAACGGTCAGGCAAGGGTGCCGCGGCTGGCAGTGCGACGGTCAACGGATTGCGATGTACGCCGTTGACTCGGAATTCGTAGTGCAAGTGTGGCCCTGTTGCCAGCCCCGAACGTCCGACGTAGCCGATTACAGTGCCTTGGCGGACGCGGCTGCCGGGCTTGAGTCCATGCGCGAAGCGTGATAGATGTCCATACACCGTGCTGTAGCGGTGCCCGTGCTGGAGGATAATGACTCTGCCATAGCCGCCCTTCCAGCCGACGAAAATAGCCTTTCCATCCCCTGAAGCGCGAATTGGCGTACCCATCGGTGCGGCGTAATCCACCCCCTTATGCGCACGCATACGGTTCAAAATCGGATGTTTGCGTAAGCCGAAACGAGAGCTGATGCGGGTGAATTTGACCGGGGTGCGCAAAAAGGCCTTGCGTAGGCTGCGCCCTTCTGGCGTGTAGTAGTCGTCACGCCCATCGTGAGTGAAACGTATGGCCTTGTAGTAATGCCCTTGTGTGGCGAATTCGGCAGCGACGATTTGGCCGTTGCCGACCTTTTCGCCATGGTCATAGAGGGCGTCGTAGACAACTGTAAAATGATCGCCTGGCCTGATGTCCTGGGCGAAGTCGATATCCCAGGCGAAGATGTCGGCCAGTGCCATGATCTGTGCGTCGGATAAACCGGCCTTTCGGGCATCGACATATAGTGAGTCCTTGATCACGGCATGCGCTTGGACTTGACGTCGTTCATAGCTGCGTTCGATCAAGCTGACGTGATAGATGCCGTCCTCGCGTTCAAAACGGGTGATGCTCGTCATGCCGTTCTGAATATCAAGTTGTTGAAGTTGCCCATCTGCAATGATGAGATCGAGTGTTTGGCCTGAGGCAAGCTGATTCAGTTGGTTCATGTGCTTATCGGCTTGCAGTAGCCCCCCTAGGGCCGTGCCGACACCGACCTTCTGCAATATGGCGGATAGCGTATCGCCAGGGCGCACGATCTTGTGGATCGTATGTTCAGAAGAGGCTTCGGGGCGAGGGGATGGCGTTGAGGCGGGTAATACGACACCACCCTCATGATACGCGGGCAATTTAAGGGTGAGGTGGCTACGTGCCGTCGTTGCTGCTTTTTCGATATGATCGGCCGCCATGCGAGGATTGTCCGCAGGCCGCGCGCGAGATTCGTTGTTGTTTGGCGGTGAGGTGCTGGCCAGCACAGCGCCTATGATGCCAAGACCGGCAGCGAGCAATGTATAACGCAGGCGCCAGTGACCCTTTGAGGGGCGATGGTCTACGCGATGTTTAAAGTCTTGTCGCAGCACCGTGTGGTATCTCCATGACGCAAGGTGGCTCGACGCAACATAAACGGGAGCCGGCGACGGGTCAATCGCTGCCCCAAGGCTACGGAGTCAGTTACATGGTGAAAGTATCGGTGGATGGCGTTCTTGCCGAGCTACAGCGAGGGGTGGATGAGATTTTGCCGCTGGAGGAGCTTCGGAGCCGTCTGCAGTCAGGCAGGGCGCTTAGGATCAAGGCCGGTTTTGACCCGACGGCACCAGATCTGCATTTGGGGCATACCGTACTTCTTAACAAGCTACGTCAGTTTCAGATGCTCGGGCATGAGGTTTTGTTTCTGATCGGTGATTTCACCGGCATGATTGGTGACCCGACAGGCAAGAGCGTTACCCGGCCGCCGCTGACGCGAGAGGATGTGTTGGCTAACGCGCGCAGCTATGAAGAACAGATATACAAGATACTCGATCCTGCCAATACAACCGTTATGTTCAACTCGACCTGGATGGGCGAGATGAGTGCATCGGATTTGATTGGGCTCGCGGCCAAACACACGGTTGCGCGCATGCTAGAGCGTGATGATTTCAGTAAGCGTTATCGTGAAGGACGCGCGATCGCGATCCATGAATTCCTTTACCCAATAATACAGGGATACGATTCGGTCGCCATGCACGCCGATGTCGAATTAGGTGGCACCGATCAGAAATTCAACCTGCTCATGGGGCGTGAGCTTCAGAAGGGATACGGGCAGGCGCCGCAGGTGATCATGACGTTGCCCATACTCGAGGGCCTGGACGGCGTGCAGAAGATGAGCAAGTCGCTGGGTAACTATATAGGTATCACTGAACAAGCTGATGAAATGTTCGGCAAGCTGATGTCGGTTTCCGATGACCTGATGTGGCGCTACTTTGAATTACTGAGCTTTAGATCGGCGGACGATATTGAGGGACTGCGCCAAGAAGTTGCGGCGGGCGCCAATCCACGAGACATCAAGATGCAACTTGGCTGCGAACTCGTGGACCGATTCCACGGCGAAGGCGCGGGTGTCCTGGCGCAACAGGCGTTTGTTGATCGGTTCAGGCGGGGTATGTTGCC